>JAFWFI010000086.1 GCA_017515705.1 Bacillota bacterium | reverse complement strand
GTTTCATCTTTGTCACGCCTTTCTGTTTCGTTTTATTGCTGACATTATACCACAGTTCGGCGTTCTTTCAAGTCGGGACTTCACCGGACGGTTTCAGCCGCCCGTTTTCAGCCTCATGATGATGGTTGCAACCTGAGCTCTTGTGGACGTTCCCTTCGGTCCCAGGGTGGTTTCCGACATGCCGTTGATGAGGCCCGCCGCCACGCACCAGTTCATGCTGTCCATCGCCCAGTCGGATACCTGATCCAGATCCGTGTACTTCGACAGATCCGCTGCATGGGCCGGGCCTTTTTCTCCCTTGAATTCCGCATACCGGTACAGGATCGCTGCCAGCTGCTCCCGGGTAACGGGGTCGTTTGGCCCGAATTTTTCCGCACTGTAACCGTTGACGATCCCCTTTTCCGCCGCCCAGTTCACGGCCGCTTTGTACCAATCCTGGGTCAGGTCGGTGAAATCAGAATCCGGCGCTGCCGGTTCTCCTTCCATCCGATGGAGGATCGTCACGATCATGGCCCTCGTCATATTGGCGTTCGGTTCAAAGATTCCTTCGCCGGTTCCGTTCATGATGCCGTTTTCAATCACGTAGTCCGTTCCTTCATGGTACCACAGGCTCGTATCCAGGTCGCTGAAAGCTTTGGAGGGGCAGACCGCATCGTGGTCTTCTTCCGGCGGATCCGTTCCGGGGTCATCCGAAGCTCCTCCGCCGCTGCCTCCGCCGCCCGGCGGATTATCCGGGTCGTCCCCGCCTTCCTCTTCTCCGATCGTTACCTTGATCTGTGCATCCAGCTCAGTGCCGTACATCGAGACCAAAAGTTGTGCGCTGCCCGGCAGTTTGCCCCGTACGGTGATCTCCGCCCGGCCGTTTTCATCCGCCAGCACCGGACTGTCCACTTCCAGCACGGAAGGAGAAGAGGAAACCACGCGCAGTTCCCCGGCCACAGCGGGCGTGACGGTGATTGTGATTTTCTTTTCTTCGCCCATTTTCAGGCTTGCGCTTTCCGGTGCAGCGATTCTTTTCGGCTCGATCTCCACGGGGTGTTCATTCGGCACAGAATAGGCTTCTTCCATTTCCGTCCCCGCATAATTGGCCGCTGTCTTGTCCACTACTACGTCCACGCCGCCTTCCAGCTTCGTCCCTTCCGCCGGAACGAACCGGAAGACGCTGGCGTAGGTGTTTTCACCGGCGGCGTCCGCTTCCGCGTTCACCGGTTTCAAGGTACCCCGGACTTCCTGACCCTGCATCTTCACCGTTACCTTCACGGTATCCGGTTTCATATACTGGGTGAATTCGACCCGTACCCCGTCCTCATAAGCGTTCACACTCGCCACATCCGGCGCTTTCGTGGATACCATGGGCACGTTCACTTCCGTCTGGGGCGGGGGCACCGGCAGCCAGCCCGCCGTATAGCCTGGCAGGTCCGCTGCGATCTTCGCCGCCACTTCGGTCGAATCCGTATCTTCGTACCCTTCCTTGGAGAATTTCACTTTCCAGCTTCCCTGCGGCACCATCCAGGAGAAGACCCCGTTGGCGTCTGTGGTCTGGGGGTTGTACTGATCGGCGATTTCCTGAGGCCATTCGACTTCCGCCCCGTCTTCGCCTTTATAGTAAATGGTCGCTGTCACGCCTTCCAGCCGGTTCGAAGGCACCGCCTCGTAGACATAGCCCGACGGGTCCTGATTGCCGTTGGTCTCCTTGTTCGGCGTGGAGTGGTTCCACTTATTTAAAAACTGCCAGCACAGTTTGGAAGAAATTTCTGCAGCCCGGGCTTTATCCGAATCCACAGCATAGAAGATATCCCGCAGGCTCCTTGCGTCGGAAAGATCCCGGAGCGAGGCGAACAGATCGTACAAATCGTTCAGCTCATCACTCTTCATGGAGAAGTCCTTGAACCAACTTTCCAGGAAACCCTTCGTATGTTCCTCGGCTTCTTCCGGGTTTTCCAGTACATACTGGGTCAGGCCGCCGGCTATGAACATATCCACCAGATCCGACGCCGCATTCTGGATTTCAACACCGTACTTGTTCATGGTCTGGGTGATGAAGGTCCCAAGGCCGCCGTTCACGCAAAGATCCATCATGGCTTTCTCTCCGTCTTTGATTTGTCCGCCTTTTTCCCGCAGTTCCGCTCCGGTCTTTTCCAGAGCGGTATTCAGGTCGCCGCCCAGCTGTACGCTGATATCCTCCAGGGTCGCCCCCGGCATATTGGCCGCCTGCACGGCATTTTCTGCTGCAGCGCCTGCCGCGGACGCCCGGACGGCGCCGCCGGCGGCAGCATAAAGGGCTTCGGCCAGAGTCCCATGCAGTTCACCGCTGTCTTCTCCGGTGATCTCCGCATCCGCGCTGACGATGCTCCGGGTGATCTGGATGCCCTGATCCCCGTCCGTTGGCAGGAAATACGTCATGGTCCATTGAACGCTGTCCCCCTCGGAGGCCTTGTAATAGGTCACATCGCCTTCTTTTTCAGATTCATATTTCGAATGGGCTTCCCGGAATGCTGCCAGCGTAGTGTCCATGCTCGTGATGCGGTAAGTGCCGGCTTTTACTCCGTCTTTATTCAAAAGATCCGCCGCATATCCTCCCCCAATCTCGTAAAAATCACTCATGATCATGTTTTCCAACAGGGTGTCGGAGGCGCTCTCATAGGCTGACCCTACCAAATCGGTCATGTCCTCAATATAAGCCTCTTCACTGTCATAAGGCGCGATCCGGTCCTCCGGATCCACGTATTCCACGCGAAGGCCGGATGGGATCTCGTATCCGGTCAGGTAATCGTGGGTCCCGACCCAGGTGTCGGAAGCACTGTCGTAGCTCAGTTCCACCTCGGTCTCCGAACCGGATGCGTCCGTGGTAATGACCTTCACTTCCTCCAGCCTGCTGCTGTTGCCGGAAAAGGCCGTCTGGAACGTAAAGGTGGGGAATTCCGGCCAGTAATTGTAGACCGGCCGGGGGCCGTCGTTTTCAAAATCAAAGACGCTGACGTATTCCGCCGGCCTGCCGGAATCTTCCGTGTGGGCGGTGTTGATCATGGTCACCGTGGTTACCGCCATATAATCCGGGTCATAGATCGTTACGGATGTGTCCGTCCCGAAGTCCTGCCCCTGATATGTGAAGGAGGCGGTCAGCCGGTGTACCGGCGTATTTTCCGCATCCGCCAGCCCGATCACCGTTGTCCAGCGGCCGCTGGCCTTTGCCACAGCCGTTCCCACAGCCTCACCGTTATCGTAAACGGTGACCTCGCATCCGTAGGGTGCCGTGCCGGATACAGGGATCTCCCGCTTCGGTGTCTTTGCCGGCGCGGAAATCTGCGTCATGCTGCTCTCCAGAGTCACGCTGCCCATGGGCGCCGTCTCTTCGCTGTCGGTGTCCAGGTATCCGTTCACCGTATGATCCCCCGCCCGGGACGGGATCACTCCGAAGCGAACCACTGCCCGGCTCTTGTTCGTGCTGACCCTCAGAACTCCGCTGCTGTACGTGTAGGGATGGACGCTGCCGTCCACCGTCACGCTGTTGTTGACCACAGTCAGCCCCTCGGGAATGTCAAACCGGATCTGTTCTCCATTCTCATTCTCGCCAAGATCATAAGAAGCTCTCAGGGTCACGAAATTCCCTACGGGGACTTTGGCCGCCCCGGCGGTGAAGGACAATTGTTTTTCCGGCACCAGGGAGGGGATCTGCGTCTCGGGGATGCGGTCCACTTCCAGATCTGTGGGTTCGCCGTTTTTAATGGTTACGTTTTTCCGGATATAGTCGGAGCCGCTTCGCAATCCCAGCTCATCCAGCCGGCTAAGGCTGGAAATGGCCCGCAGGAGCCGGGTCTTTTTCATCAGAACGACCGTGTATGTCCCGGCTTCAATATGCCGCAGGGACATCATGTAATCTTGGCGGTCGCTGTAACCCATCCTGCCCGCATAGGAAGCCGCCGGCTTTCCGTCTGCGTCAAAGACCATCACTGCTGCCTCCGTGCCGGGATCTCCCCTGTGGACGTAAACCCTCAGCTTTCCTTTCTCCAACAGGCACACCGACATCTGCCCGGTCCGGTTTTCGTCCAGGGTCACTTCCCCGCTGTAATCTGCCAGAAATCCCCGGGGATCGCCGATCCGCACTTCCAGCACGTCCCCCGGCGACAGTTCGTCGTCGTTCAGGTAAAGGTACGGGTATTCCGCCTGGATCTCGATCTCCCGGTCACCCGCCGGGTCTTCTCCTTTTTTATACACCGAAATATCCAGATAATCCGGGAATTCGCCCGGGGTCTCCACCACCGGCAATTCTTCTGTTGACGCGTAACCGCCGGCAAACCCGGTGGTCTGAAGATAGGTTTCGGCAGTCCGGATCATCAGCTTCGATACTTCGATCCGGTCCGTGGTCAGGGGTTCCATCTCCACGGTCATCGCCGAAGGATCCCCTTCAAATTCTTCCCAGTTCTCCACCGCCAGCCGTTCGTCGAAGAATCCCTCCAGGGCAAACAACAGGGTGGATTTGATACCCGGCACCTTCCCGAAGGAATAAGCGCCGTTACCATCGGTCTTCACGGTTTTTTCATTCGTGTATTGTCCGTTAATCTGCCGCAGGGTCACGGAAGCCCCCTCCAACGGGGTCGTGCCGTCCGTCACCACACCACCCACTTCGATCTGTTGGAAAAGAAGGATGGCTGTGGACAGAATGTTGTGGGATTCGGTTAAGGGAACCTCCATCCGGGGCTCCTGCCGGAATTCATGCGCAGCCTCTTCGCTGAGCAGGACCTCCACTTCATATTCCTTCGCCGGGTCCAGTCCGAACACAAAGTCCCCGGTGGCGATGGGACGGTCCCCGCCTTTCTCGTACCAGTTGATGGTATAGTCCTCCCCTTCTTCCAGGGGCTCTTCCGCATCCCAGTCCGTGTTCACTCGGAGTTCCGCCGAACGGCTATCGGCGGAACTGCCGTCGTATCGCCAGTGAAGCGTTACTGTCAGCGGACAGCGGGGATCCGGGAATGTATAGGCGCCGGTCTTGAGTTGGCTTCCTCCATGGTCGACGAGTACCCATTCAGGATCCCACTGCGGAACGATGGCCGAAACGGCTTCCTGCCGGTCCGTCCAGGAAGTTTCCAGTTCAATTCTCTCCAGGGAAAAACCGTTCTTGGTGCCGGGGTCGATGGCGAGGGTCTCCCCGTCTGTCCGGATCTCGTTCGGATCCGCGAAATCTTCCCCGGCGTTCTGCAGGAAAACCTCACACCCGTAGTCCTCCAGCGTCCCTTTGCAGTCCAGATTGCTGTCGATCGTCATCCAGGGCCGGCGTTCGATTTGCTCGCCTCCCTCTGTATGATAAATATCATAGGTACTGCCCTCCGGAATCACCAACGTGCCCCGAATCTCCGCAAACATGCCCGGCCGGAAGGTTTCTCCCTCCTTCACCGTCATGGTGATGCCTGTATCCACGATGATGGATTCGGCGAAATAATAGGGTACCTCTCCCTGTACCGTCACCCGGCCGGGCTCGAACCACATATTCCCGGTGATATAGATCCACTTATCATCGCCGCTTTGTGTGTATTTATCCGGGTTCTCCGGGTCATTGGCTCCCAGATTCGGACACCACATGGCCCAGCCTTCCTCGATCTGGAAAACAGCGTCGTCATCCGGTGCCCCGGAGAACAAGGTGATGTCTCCATCCCGGACATTATCATGGACGGCAAGTTTTCCGCCCCCGCCCTCTACCCGGACATTGCATCGGGCAAACTGAAATTGCAGACAGTCGGCATTTTTCAGCCAGAGGGTCTTCCCGGCAGGAACCACCACCGTCCGGAAACCGTCTTCTTCTTTGCTGATATTGATCGTCTGCTCCACCCGGATCGTATCCGGGCCTTCCGCATCGTTCAGCGCAGCGATCATTTCCTCCAGTGTCGTCACGGTGATCGTCCCCGCTTCGTTATCCACTACAGGCTCCGCCCATACCCCCAGGGGAGTCATGGTCCAGACCATGCACAGGCATAACAGAATCGTCAAACATTTCTTCATTTCAGGCACACATCCTTTCTCCGGACCGGGTCCCCGGGGAACCGATTCCTTGCAGTAACAGCAACAGAGTTTTTGGTGTTATATATCTTATTATTGTATCGAAACAGCATAAAAAATAGGTGGGCGCAATGCCCACCTTGGGTTGATCGTTTTTTGTTTCTGTTCTCTACTTTCCAAAAGACTTCTCTGCATTATACAGGATCAGCGCCACATCTCCCACAGTAATGTCATCCGGCCGGTTCGCCCCCTCCAGAATGCCGTGCTTTTCCGCGTAGGCCATGGCCACCCGCTCCCCGGGATATTCCCCGTTATCATCTTTCAGACTGGACCAGTCCTCCACGATGGACGGATCATGGACCTTCACCGCCACATAAACCATGGGATCCCGGTCGAAAAGCTGTCCGTCATCGTAGCCCCAGGGCAGGAAATAGTCCGGACTTTCCTGAGGCATGTCTGTATTGATTCCGTACACATAATCCCGGTCGAATCCGTACAGATCGATCAGCACCGTTCGGATCAGTCCCACCGTGGCCAGTTCTTCCGTATCGTCAAACAAGTCGGTGCCGTATTCTTCTTTCATATAGGCCGCCGCCTCTGCAATCATTTCCGGGTCCGACTGGTACGCCGGCACGCTGCCCTCTGTAAAAGGCGAGTAATTCATATACTGATACGTCTTCACGCCGGCAAAGAAGAACGCAGCACACAGCAGCGCGATTCCCAGGATGATGCCGGCCCGGCGCAGTTTCCGGGCATTCGGAGCCGTGCCCTGCAGCGCCCGTTTCATCGCTTTCATATCCGGATAACGGTCCGCCGGCGAAAAGGCCGTCGCCTTCGCGATGATTTTTTCCAGGGCCGGATCCAGGTGGATGTTTCGGTTCTTCCGGGTGCTTCCCGTCAGCAAAAACCGAAGCAGCACCCCCAGGGAATACACGTCTGTCCGGGCGTCGGTCTGTGCGAAACCGTACTGCTCCGGCGGCGCATACACCTTCGTTCCCAGCACCAGCGTATCGGAATCCGATTCCTGCTTATAGGTCCGGGCGATGTCGAAATCGATCAGGACTGCTTTCCCATCCTCCTGAAGGATCACGTTTTCGGGCTTTACGTCCCGGTGGATCACCGGAGTCGGCCGGGAGTGCAGGTAGTCCAGGATATCGCAGAGCTGACGGCAGATGTCCAGGATCTCCGCCTGCTCCATTTCCCGCTCCCTGACGAGGTCGCTTAACGGCGTTCCCTCCACGTATTCCCGCAGGATTACCACAAAGCGTTCGTTCTCATACCGCTCCAGATAGCGGGGGAGCCCCGGGTGCTCCAAGTCTTTCAGGGGGTCTTCCTCCCGGGACAGGTCATACAGCGAACGGTCGTAGCACTTTGCCACCGCCTGCCGGCCGTCTTTCTTCCTTTGCACCAGAAACGTCTCCCGGCCGCGGTGGCCGGAAAGGCATTCCATCTGGTCGTATTCGTTCAAAAAATCTTCCGGATAACCGAACCGGGAAAAGGCCGCCTCGATCATCTCCATACTGTTTTCCAGTTTACTCATTTTTGCTTCCCTCCCCCAGCAGCGGCAGACGGTATTCCTGCAGCGCGATTTGGGTATCCACCAGCGTCTGATGATGGTGCAGACAGAATACCAGCACCATATCCCGCTTGACTTTTGGGTGAAGCAGGCTCTTCCGTGCCACCTTCAGAAGTTCCTGGGTCTGCTCGTAATCCATCCCAAACCCAAAGGCCAGTTTCAGCACCGTGTCCCGGGAAGGATTTCGCTTTCCGCTGAAAATCTGATGGCCGTAGGATTTCTCAATATCCGCCCGTTTGATGACCCGCTCCGGCGGTTCCCCCCGCCGCTCGCACAGCGCGGAGATGTATTCCGAAAAAGCTGGAAACGTCAGGCTGTCTCCCTCCCGCTTCATCAGATGATCCAGGCTGGATTCCAAAAACAGCATCCGCAGCAGTTCCTCCGTGCTGATCTGATTATTGTCATTCATGGCTCTCCCCTCCGGTCATCCTTATCGTTTTAGATTACTATAGCGTATTAATCCGTATCGGGCAATAGGGTAATTTTTCATGAAAGCCGCCGCCCGCTTCCCGGAGTGCGGGCCGGATGGGATTCTGCTTGATATTTTTATTCACAAATGGTATATTATTGTATATCTCCGACTCGCGGGTCGGAAAACGATTCAGATAAAAAAAGAGGATTCACATGGATACTTTATTTACCAAATTGATCGGAACCCTGGCGGTCATCCTGGTGATCGCCGCCATCATCGGCGGCAGCGATTTCATGAATCGCCTCGTCACTTCCAGAAGAGACAGGAAATACACCCTGCTCGCCGGAGTGCTGGGAGGCATGTTCGGCATCTACGGAAACATTGCCGGCGTTTCCTTTTCCGGCGCCGTGATTTCCGTACGGGATATCGGGCCCATGCTGGCCGGTTTCGTGGGCGGCCCCTGGGGCGGTCTGCTGGGCGGCGTCATCGCCGGCGTCCACCGCTACACCATGGGCGGAATCACCGCCCAGGCCTGCATCATCGCCACCTGCTGCATCGGTACCATGTGTGGCTTGCTGTCGCAGCGTTATCACGACCGGCTGATCAAACCCTGGATGGCGCTGATCATCGGTGCCCTGATGGAATGCTTCCACCTCTGCGTCGTGCTGATCATGGTCAAACCCTTTGAAACGGCTCTGGACATTGTCAAGAGCATTGCAGTGCCCTTTATTCTGGTCAATGCGGTGGGCTTTACCCTGATGATCGCCGTAATGGCCTATATCGAAAACCAGCGGACGCTGACAGCGGAACGGGGCCGCATCCAGTCGGAACTGGAAGTCGCCACCGTCATCCAGAAATCCCTTCTCCCGCCCATTTCGGACACCTATCCCGGGCGGCCGGAATTCGACATCCAGGGGTATATGCGACCGGCAAAACAGGTCGGCGGCGATTTTTACGATTGCTTCTTCCTGACGCCGGACAAGATCGCTTTCCTGATCGCCGACGTTTCCGGAAAGGGAATCCCGGCGGCGCTGTTTATGGCATCGGCCAAAATCACCCTGCAGAACTGCGTCCGGGACTATCTCGATCTGCCCGAAGCCATCCGGCTGGCCAACGACAGCCTCTGCGCCAACAACGAAGCGGAAATGTTCGTCACCGCCTGGATCGGCGTACTGGACATCCCTACGGGGAGCGTGGACTTCGTCTGCGCCGGGCATAACCCGCCGATTCTGATTACCGGGGATGAACCCAAATACATCCGTCACCGGAGCGGCTTCGTCCTGGGGGGCATGGAAGGCCTGACCTACAAGACGCAGCACCTGGACCTGAAACCCGGCGACGTCCTGTTCCTGTACACGGACGGGGTCACCGAAGCGGAAAACGGCGTCAAGGACCTCTACAGCGAAGACCGGCTGCAGGCCTGTCTTTCCGCCATCAGCGATTACAATGTCAATGCGGTCATTGAAGCGGTCAAAACGGACGTGGCAAACTTCGTCCGCGGCGTGGACCAGTCCGATGACATGACCATGCTGTGCATCCGGATCAACGAGCAACCCGCTTCCTGAACACTGCGGAAACCGGAAAACTCCATATGAAACAAGAGGGTGTCTCAAAAGGTTCAATGAACCTTGAGGGACACCCTCATTTTCCTTTTACTTTCTGGCCAAAACACTGATCCAGAGATTCGTCCGGTTATGGCCGCCTCCGAATTTCCGGTGCTATTTACCGTCCGGGAAGCTGGTAAAGAATCCGCGCTCGACTTCCGGGAAGCCGTTCCGCTCTTTTTCAGCTTCAAACGCCCGGATCATAAACGCCATATTCCGGGCCAGGTTCCGCATGGTCTGGAGACCTTCCAGATCCTTTTTTACATCCTCCGCCGTGAATCCGTGAACCTGGTTCCAGTAGGTGGAGGATACCACCGGCATGCTGCTGATGGTAAAATACTTATTCAGCACATCGAAGGACGCCGTTGCGCCGCCTCTTCGGCAGGAGACCACCGCTGCCCCGGCTTTCATGTGTTTATCGATATTGCCCGAACTGTAGAACAGACGGTCCAGGAAGGAAATCAAGGTTCCGGAAGGTGACCCGAAGTACACCGGGCTTCCCACCACCAGGCCGTCCGCTTCCGCCAGTTTCAGCGCCGTTTCATTGACGAGATCGTCAAAAACACATCTCCCTAGCATACCGCATTGCCCACAGGCGATGCAGCCGCGGATGTCCTTGTTCCCAATATGGATCAGTTCGGTTTCAATCCCTTCCTCTTCAAATGTCCGGATCATTTCCTCCAGCGCCGCCGCCGTGCAGCCGTTGGCGTGGGGGCTTCCGTTGATCAGTAATACTTTTGCCATATGCTTTCTCCTTTTCTTCCCCGCATTGGAACCGGTCCAATGCCCTCATGCCATTTGTATCACAAAAACTCCCCGGATTCAACTCGTTTCCTTCCAATTCTCCTTTGTCTTTATGAATAATACTTCTCAATCATCTTTTTCACCAGCCGGACATCCAGCGGCTGAACCAGCGCCCGTTTCCCCTCCGGAAGCGAGTCATAGATATCCCCTATTAACAGGTTCGGATATAGAGATAAAGCCTTTTTTAGTATTTTTCCCTCTGCCGCTGCACTGTTGAGCAGCTTTTGATCATACTCTTTTCGCGCCAACGCAGCAGCATGATCCCGCCGGCCTTTCGGAATATAGGTGATGCCCGGATTACCGCCTTTCACCTGC
>JAFWFI010000085.1 GCA_017515705.1 Bacillota bacterium | reverse complement strand
GGATAGATGCCTAAACCAAAAGTCGGATGATAATTTCAAAAAACTGTATATTAATGATGATGGAGATGCCATCTGCAACAGGTCGATTCCTGAGGCAGATGGCATTTTTGCTGCCATACAATGGGTGTTAGCCGGGGATGTGAAATAGCGATCCTGTTATACAGGTAGACTGCTTCATAACCGGTTCACTATATTTGCCCAACGACAATTTTTTATGGGTGGCGTAGAACACTGCTTACGTTGGGCAAGGCTTCTCCTGATTCCGGGCAGATGGTCTGCGCCTGGAAAGGAGGTAAGCGATGAATAATCGGGCGGATTGCGGGTACTTTAGCCAGAAGGGATAATGGACGCATGGAGTGGTCCTATCCCCTGCAAGTCCTTTGCGCTAAAGATATCCGGTCACATAAAGCCCGTTCATGTGACGATCTATCAGCCACTCCCGAAATTAAAAAGAAACGGAGTGGAATGATTTATGAAAAAGAACAACGTTCGTTCTGACCTGGAATGGTTCGAAACTATCAGGGAATGCCGTTCAAGCGGCCTCAGCGAAAGAAAATGGTGCGAGGCGAACGGCATCAGCCACAATAGTCTGCATTACTATATTAAGAAGCTGCGTGGCAGGGGCTATGATATCCCGCAGCCGTCACGCGTCTCAGGCAACGGCCCCAGGCAGGAGGTCGTCCCCCTCGCAGTCCGTAGTGGGAGTGACGGACTTGCCGGAGGCGATCCTACAGCTCCGGGAGGCGGGACGGTCGCCGCGAATGTCTTCGTAGGGAATGTCCGCATCGATTTCCATGACGGCGCAAGCGCCGCTACGATCAGGAATATCCTGTACACGCTGGGAGGGCTGTCATGTTAGGAGACCTTTCCCGTGTTTCTAAGATCTACCTGGTGACCGGAAGAACTGACATGCGCAAGTCTATTGACGGCTTGATGTCGGTCATCCGCGATACCTACGACATGGATCCCTTCGCAAATGCGCTCTTCCTCTTCTGTGGGAGGAAGTCGGACAGGATCAAGGCCCTCCATTTTGACCAGACCGGGTTCGTGATCCTTTACAAGAGGCTCGACAACGGGCGCTTCCAGTGGCCGCGTAATGCTTCCGAAGTACGCGCCCTCACCAGGCAGCAGTACCGGTGGCTCCTGGAGGGGCTTTCCATCGAGCAGCCGAACGCGATCCACGGAGGGTCCGGCAGGAAGGATTTTTAGGCTCTGCCTTTTGTGCAAAACGTAGAATATTTGTTTTTTTTCCGTACCTGCGCATTTTTTTATCCACACCCGGAATGCCCGTATACGCTATCCCGGCAGGTGTGAGAAAAAGCGAATCGGAGATATCCACAATTTGCCCTTTCCTCAGGTCATTTCCCCTCCCCGGGAAGGCCTCCGGCCGGTAAAAAGCAGGGGTTGTCCACCGTCAGAATGACGGATGGCCACAGCCAGGCGGTTTGCCGTGCCCCAGCATCCTCTTTATAATAGAGGAAAGACTATGGAAGGGAGGACAGCAGGATGGCGGAAGGACCATATGCGGACATCCAGAAATACATCGAGCACCTGGAGCAGCAGACGCAGGAGCAGGCCGAGACCATCAGGAACCTGAACGGGACCATCACGGATCTCCGGCGTACGATCGCCAACCTTCAGGAGACCCTGGACGAGCTCAACCGGAAGATCTTCGGCACATCCAGCGAAAAAACAGGACGACTTCCCGATGATGAAGAACCCGGGGACGAGATCCGGACAGCCGGAGGCCATGAAGTCCTGGTAAAAGAGCACACGAGGAAAAGCAAGGCAAAATCGATGCGCAGGGATCTTTACGAAGCACTCCCGGTACGCAGGGTGGACATCCCCGTCCCCGCAGGCGGCCGTAACTGCCCTGACTGCGGCGCCCCGATGGAGCACCTCGGCTGGCAGTTCGGCCGGGAGGAGCTCCGGATCACGCCCGCGAAAGTGGAACGGGTCCAATATTTCCAGGAAACGCTGGTATGCCCGGTGTGCCGGAAAGAGGATGTCACGACGATCACCAGGGCAGCTCTGCCGACACCCCTCCTCAGCCACAGCCCGGCATCCCCGTCCATGGTGGCCACGGTCATGTATGACAAGTCCGGCCTTTACCTTCCGTTCTACCGGCAGGAGAAGGACTGGGGGCTTCAGGAAGTGCCGCTGCCCCGGGAGACGATCGGGAACTGGTACAACAGGTGCTCCCTGGATTATCTTTCCCCCATTTATGACGCCCTGCACGAGAAGTTCCTGGGCCGGGAAGTGATCCACGCGGACGAGGTGCCATGCCAGGTCCTCCATGAGAAGGACCGGGAAGCGCAGGCGAAATCCTATTTCTGGATATACCTTACCGGGTCGGACGGGCTTCCGGGGATCGTCCTTTATGACTACCAGCCGGGCCGCGCCGGAAAATATCCCGCAGCCTTTCTGGAAGGTTTTTCCGGGTATGTCCATTGTGACGGGTACAGCGCGTATGGCACGCTCACAGGGGTCATCATCGTATGCTGCCTTGCCCATTGCCGGCGGAAGTTCTTCGAGGCGGTCCCCAAAGAACGCCGGAAGGACCTCAGGCTCCTGGACATCAACTCTGAACAGGCCATCCCGGAACCGGAGGGCGACATCGCCGCCCGTGAGGACCTGCTCCCGGCGGAAAAAGGGGTCCTGTTCTGCAACCGCCTGTTCTTCATGGAGCGGGAATACAGGGACCTGTCCGCGGATGAGCGTAAGACCATCCGCCTCCGGACAGAGCCTGCAGTTTGGGAAAGCTTCTGGTCATGGATCGACACCCTTTCGCCGGTGGGCGGAAGCAAGCTGGAGAAGGCAGTGAATTACGCCAGGAACCATAAGGAATCCCTGATGAACTACCTCCTCGATGGCAGGTGCGAGCTTTCGAACAACGCGGCGGAGCGGAAAGCGAAGGTCTACGCAACGTCAAGGAAGAATTTCCTGTTCCACGACACGGAGGACGGCGCGAAAGCAAGCGCGATCGTCATGAGCCTTATTGAGACCGCCAAGGCCAATGGCCTGAACCCGTTCCAGTATCTGTACACCCTGCTGTTGTTCATGCCGGACCACAAAGATTCGCCCGCAAGCATCGAACAACTAATGCCATGGAGTGATTTTATAAAGGAACGCTGTTCAGGACAGATGGATACTGAAACATATACACCCGAAAATCCAGGGGAGCTGCCGGCCTGATTCCGCGGCTTCCCCGATAGCCGTTGCCAACTTTACGAACGGATGATTATTCATCGCTTACGAAAGGAGAATCTGAAATGGTCATGATCAGAACACATGCCAAAGGTTGCACGCCCCTAACTGCTAATTTTTTTGCGAAACATACCTTTGCAAGGGAACTGTTACCTTGCTGCTTTATGGAGTCCTTCCGATGGATTTTCTATAATAAAGATGAAGAAATGTCGGAAGGAGGTGGCGCCCGGTGAAACCCAGTTTTACAGAAGAAGAAAGAAAACAGATC
>JAFWFI010000084.1 GCA_017515705.1 Bacillota bacterium | reverse complement strand
ATCCGCTGGGGCGAGAAGCTGTCCCTTCTGATGCAGAACGGCCGGCATGTTTTGTCCATTTGACCGATACGTATGAAACCGAATGAACGGGCGGGATTCCTTGACGGATTCCCGCCCTGCTTCTATAATAGAATCATCACAGATCAAGGAGGGTGAATCATGAAAGAAGTATATGATTTCTTAAAGAAAGTCGGGACTTATTACCTGGCGACAGTGGACGGAGACCAGCCCAGAGTGCGGCCTTTCGGCACCATCAACATTTTCGAGGACAAGCTGTACATTCAGACCGGCAAGGTCAAGGATGTTTCCAAGCAAATCCAGAAGAACCCGAAGGTGGAGATTTCCGCGTTTGACGGGCAGGTTTGGCTGCGGCTTTCCGGGACGCTGGTACGGGACGACCGGGTGGAACCCAAGAAGGATATGCTGGAGCATTATCCGGACCTGAAGGCGATGTACGACCCGGAAGACGACAATACGGAAACCCTGTATTTTAAAGACGCTACGGCGACCTTCTGCTCCTTTACGGAAGCGCCGAGAACAGTGACTTTCTAATGAACGAAATACAAACACGGAAAAGCCCTGTCCGGGAGATGCTGGGATGCGCCCTGCCGATCTTCTGGGCGGGGGTCATCTGTTTCAGCTACCCGGGCATCATGACCACTTACTGGCAGCAGCGGTTTAATGTGGGACCGACGGAAACCGGGATGGTGCTATCCTTTATGCTGGTGGCGCTGGCGGTGTCCATGTTCTTCAGCGGGAAGATCCACCTGCGGTTCGGGATGCAGAAGTGTCTGTTCATCGGCGGCGCACTGTATGTGCTGTCCTTTCTGATTTTGATGATGGCGAAGAGCATATTCCTGGTGTATGTTTGGGCCTTCATTGCGAATCTGGGCTGCAGCTTTACCTACGGCCCCGGGATGGCGACGGGCCAGCAGGCCATGCCGAACCGGCGGGGTCTGGCCAGCGGGATCCTGAATCTGGTGTTCGGGCTGTCGGCGGCCTTCATGTCGCCGGTCCTGGAGTGGATGCTGGGGAACCTGGGTTATGAACGGACGAACCTGATTATAACCGTGTGCATCGGGACCTTTTATCTGGCGGGCGCGTTGTGCATGGGCCGGGAAGGCGGACGCATGAAAGGCGGCGGCAGGAATGTGGTGCCGGCGGCGGGCGACTTCACCGTGAAGCAGGCCCTGAAGACCGGGGATTTCTGGATCATCTGGACCATGTGGGCCTTTGCCGGAGCGGCGGGGATCTCCATGGTTTCCCTGGCGAAGGATTATTCCCTGGCCATCGGTATTGCCGGGGTCTCCATTTTGGCGGGGTACAACCTGGCCAATGGAGTCGGACGGATCATCATGGGTATATTGACGGATAAAATCGGCGGAGAGGTGACGCTGGTCGGAGCCTTTTCCATCATGGCGGCGGGCTATCTGCTCCTGCCTCATGTGGGAAGCGCGCTGCTGGTGACCATCTGCGCCAGCTGCGCGGGAATCGGCCTGGGAGGCCTGTTCACCGTATCCAGCCCGCTGGTGTCGAAGCGCTTCGGGCTGACCTATTTCGGGATGATTTTCGGGATCGTCTACACCGCTTACGGGCTGGTGGGCGGCATCGTGGGTCCGGCAGGCGCCGGGTGGGTGCTGGAGAAGACCGGAGGGAGTTTCCTGGTGGTCTTCACTTACCTGGGAATCTTCTCCGCCATCGGCGCGGCGCTGATGGTGGTGCTGAAGAAAAGAAATAAGGAGAATGTGAAATGAGAGAGATGCGGAACAAGAAGAGGGAAATCACTGATATGAAGGTGATCGAGGAACTTCTCAAGAACGCCCGGATCCTCCGGCTGGGGATGGTGGACGGCAACAAGCCCTACGTGGTGCCGCTCCATTACGGTTACACCCTGGAGGACGGAAAGCTGACCTTCTTCATGCACGGCGCAAAGGAAGGCCGGAAGATCGATGTGCTGAAGGCGAACGACAATGTCTTCGTGGAGATCGACATGGACGAGGAACTGATTCCCTCGGATGTGGCCTGTGATTATGCGGCGTATTTCCTCAGCCTGATGGCCGAAGGCAAGGCCACGCTGGTGGAAGATCTGGACGAGAAAATCCGGGGACTGAAGGTCCTGATGAAGACCCAGACCGGAAGAGATTTTGACATCCCCGAGCCCATGGCGAAGGGAACGGCAGTGATCAAAGTGGACGTAGCGGAATTCAGTGCTAAAGGACGGCCGAAACAGTGAAAAACCAGTGGAAGACCCTCGTGCTGACGGTGCTGCTGGGGCTGGCCGCCGGCACGGTGGTATGGGTGTTTCTGAAGGCGGTGAGCCTGGGAACGGCTTTTTTGTGGGACTTTCTGCCGGGCAGGACGGGACTGTCCTTCCTGCCGGTGGTGTTCTGCGCGCTGGGCGGTCTCCTGATCGGGCTGCTGCGCCGGCGCTTCGGGGACTATCCGGATGAACTGACTACCGTGATCGGTAAGATCCGGAAGGAAAAGCATTACGATTATCACCCTATGGGGGTGATGCTTTTGTGCGCCCTGATGCCTCTGATATTCGGCGGCAGTGTCGGTCCGGAAGCCGGACTGACGGGTCTGGTGGCGGCATTGTGCTACTGGGTCGGGGACAACGTGAAGGTGGCCCGGGAGAATGCGGCGCTGTATTCGGAGATCGGCGCGGCGGTGACCCTGGGAAGCCTGTTTTATTCGCCCCTCTTTGGTATCTTTGCCGTGGAAGAGGAACCGCAGGGACGGGATCCGGCGGGGATTCGCCTGCCACGGACCGTGAAGCTGATTTATTACGGACTGGCGGCGGGAGCGGGGCTCCTGGCCATCTATTGCTGGAACCATCTGACGGGGTCTTCGGCGGAAGGCTTCCCCGGTTTTTCGGAAGCGGTGATCCATGGGAAGGACTACGCCATGGCACCGGTTTATCTGCTGCTGGGCTGCGGTATCTTTTTCCTGTTCCGTTTTTCGGAGAAGTGGATGGGGATGCTGGCGGAGAAGGTGCCGCCGGTGGTCCGGGAAGTGGTCTGCGGCATCGTGATCGGCATCGCGGCGCTGCTGCTGCCCATGGTGCTCTTTTCCGGCGAGGAGGAGATCCGGCGCTTTACGGAGGACTTTGGCAGTTATGCGGTCTGGTTCCTGATCGGGGTGGGCTGCCTGAAGACCATCCTGACGGCGTTCTGCATCAAATTTGGATTTAAGGGCGGGCATTTCTTCCCGCTGATCTTTGCCTGCATTTGTGTGGGCTTTGGCATGGCGACCCTGGTCTTTGCGGACCCGGCGGAGCATATGGTCTTCGCCGCGGGCGTGGTTACCGGGGCGGCGCTGGGGGCGCAGATCCGCAAGCCCCTGGCCGTGACGATGCTGATGCTGCTGTGCTTCCCGGCACGGCTGCTGTTGTGGATGTTCCTGGCGGCGGTCCTCGGCGGACGGCTGATGGAGAGATTGACGAATAGAAAGTAGAAAAAACCCTGCACAGGCCAACGGTGCAGGGTTTATTAGTGGGAACCATGTCCCGCCGCTTTCCTACATGAAGCAGGGCGGGAACTGCTCGGGAACTCCCCGCCGCTGGGATTTCGGCTTTTTACTTTTTCACTCAGTAAAAAGGCCGCTTAATAGCGGCGGAAGTGGCTGCCTTATACCCAGAGCCGGACGGGAATTGCTTGAGTACTCTCCGCCGCCCTGGTTTTGGCGCTTTTACTCTGTCACGCAGTAAAAGCGCCGCTTAATGGCGGCGGGATCGTTGCGGCCCTGTCCTAAAGGAAGTTTTCGACAAAAGGGACAGGGGAACTGCGCTTCAGATTGGTAAGAAATCAGGCCGAACCCTGTCCTAATGTACCATTTAGAGAAATAGAACAGGGGAAAATCCCGAAATAACGCTTTAAATCTCAATCCTCCCCTGTCCTAAATGTGGAAATTGAGAAAAAGGACAGGAAAATGAGGCCGAAAACTGCTTTGAAATCACGTTTACCCCTGTCCTAAAACTCAAATTATGAGAATAGGACAGGGCCAGGGCGGGGAACCAGGGAAAGAGCGTTTTAACCGAGCCCTGCGGCCTGAGTTTGGCGCTTTTACTCTGTCACGCAGTAAAAGCGCCATTTAGATGGTGGTGGGAATGGCGTCTTCCTATTCGAGACGGCGTGGATTGTTAATTCGGGCGTGAACCTCCAAAGTACCCGTTTATCAGTTTCACAAAAGACTGCATGTCTGTACTGCCGTCGGGGCCGTCGCAGGTGATGATGAGGTTTTTGGGCACATAAATCCCGTTTTGAAAATAGAGATTCATCTTCCACTGGTCCATTTTCATATACTCCGGATCGGACATCATTCCTTTATGCTCCCAGAAAACCGGATCTTCCCGGGGCTGTATGATCGTGAAATCCGGATAGACATCAACAGGCCTTCCGAACTCATCCTTTAAAGTGAGTTTCTTTTCATAGAAGAAAACCAGCTCTGTGTAATAATACAGTACTTCGGCGATCAAAGCTTCTCCTTTGGAACGGACGTTCAATCCAAACGTAGTGGTGTGCTTCAGGTCCTGATCGGAAAAAGGTTTTTCGGATCCTTTGAACCGGATCCGGGAAGAGGAGGGGGGTTGAAGCAACCCGTTTTTCATACAGTATTCCTGTGCATATTGGTAAGTCTTCGGAAGGGTTTGCATAATCCGGACCGGATCGTACTCCTGATAATTATCGAGGAGTGTTTCCAGAAGAGCCTGGTTTTTTTCCAGAATCTTTAGTGAGACGGAGCCAAACCGGCTTTGCAGTTGCTGCAGGATCCATTCCTGTGCTTGTTTGTTGATGTAGGTTCGTTTTCCGGTTTTCTTCGATTGACGAACGAACTCCGGCTGGCCATCGGTGGATCTTCTGCCAATCAGAATGTCTTCTTCATCATGAATCAGCTTCTTCATCTTGGCTTGAAGGGCCTGATTATTGTTGAGTTCCCTCTGAACCCGTTCTGTGAGCATCATAAGATACACCCCTTTCTTACTGGTTGAAATTGTTAAAATTATACAACGGAAGAGCAAGAAAATAAAGGGGCAAATGTAAATAATTATCAATCCTTCCGTTCGCCGAAGGAGGGGAACGGT
>JAFWFI010000083.1 GCA_017515705.1 Bacillota bacterium | reverse complement strand
GGAGAACAGACCTACACCTTCGGTACCGGGAGAAACAGCGTGACCAACAAGACCGTGACAACAGAAGCACAGAGCTTCACCTTCCGCAGCGCCCACGGCAACAAAGGCTTCGTCGGTGCAGCAGAGAACGATGAGATCGGCGCAAACAAGAACGATGTGACTGAAGAAGTCGTTTTCACAAACATCTCCCAGGAAGCGCCTCTGGCAGCCCCCACCGGCTTCGGGATGGGAACCGCTCCCTTCGCCCTGATCCTGCTGGCAGGATTGGCGCTGGCAGCTCTGGCAGTACTGAGAAAAAGAGTTTAAAAAAATTTAAAAAAAAGTTGAAATTACCGCAAAACGTCCCAAGGCGTGACGCTTTTGGAGACGGCGGTGCAGGTACAATAAAGACAAGATAAAACAAAGTAACGTGAATCAGGAAAGGAGTTATCACAATGAAGAAAAGTTTAAAGAAAATGGGAGCGCTGGTATTAGCGCTGATGATCGTAAGCGGAATGAGTGCAGTGGCCTGGGCGGCCCCGGCGGAGATGCCGGACGGGACAGCCGGTTCCAACAACGGAGCAGCACTGGAAAAGATCGTCTCCATCGAAAAAGAACTGGTCGTCTACAACCCGGACGAAGCCACGATCGCGGCACCATCCATCACTTACAACTACGACCTGACTTCCGGTCCTGCGGGC
The DNA here is from genome assembly GCA_017515705.1 of Bacillota bacterium. Lineage (GTDB taxonomy): Bacteria > Bacillota > Clostridia > Peptostreptococcales > Anaerovoracaceae > RUG14258. Next base: position 3,611 of record JAFWFI010000083.1, on the reverse strand, counting down.
CAGCAGGTCACCGACAACGAGGGAGTCGCTGCTGAGACGAAAGCCGGCATCCTCCCCAACGTCACCAAAGCAAGCGTAAGCTACAGCAACGAAGACATCTCCGCAGCAGCGGATGGTGCTTCCAACAAAAAGACCTTCACCTTCGATTTCTCGAACGTGTACTACCCGGCAGCCGGTATCTACCGCTATGTAGTCACTGAAAGCACGAATGTGGACAAGGCAGCAGCCGGCATCACCGACGGGACCATCTCCAACGTACGGACTTTGGACGTATATGTAAGGGACGCACAGAACGGTGAGAGCGGCAGACAGATCTACGGATATGTACTCTTCAGCGATGGCACTGCAAAATCCAGCGGTTTCGTAGGAACCTCCGGCGACCAGACCGCAGACCAGTATTACACCTACAACGTGACCCTGCGGAAGACCCTCTCCGGCGACAGCGCAATGGACAACCATGAATTCCCCTTCCACGTGGACTTCACTAATGACGCAGTAAGCCAGAACGTACTGCTGAAGATGGCCCCCTCCGGGAACGTAACAGCAGCAGCACCTCAGGCAGCAGCAGCCAGCAACATGGACATGGCACCTGCCATCGCCAACGGCGGCCAGGTGAAGTACATCGGTATCCCGGCAAACACACAGGTAGACGTGTTTGAAACCAACGACGTGACCGGGACCACTTACCGGAACTCTTATACCATCGATGAAGGCACAGAACAGGGCGTGAAGAACATCACATGGGATAGTGCGAACGATGCGAACAAGTCCAACACAGCGACTGTATCCACCGCAGCTTCCCACACCATCACCTTCGCAGACACACTGGAACTGATCTCCCCCACAGGCATCGTGATGCGCTTCGCACCTTACGGCCTGATGATGGCAGCAGGCATCGCCCTCTTGATCCTGGCGATCCGGAGAAAGCACCGTCTGGCAGAAGAAGAATTCTAAGCACAGCATAAGAACAACAACTGATAGAAGCGAGGGGCCTGCTGCGGCGGGCCCCGTAACCAACCGATACAGAAGGAGCCAATCATGCAGTATGTGACAGAGACCGGCGTGATGCCGGGAAACGATGAAATGAAAGCCCGGGAGAAGACCCGGAAAGAGATGAAACGAATCAAACGCGCGGAAGCTTCGGTCCGGGGCTATCAGCGGCTCCTGCTGAGAGTGGGGATCCTGATCCTCGTGATCTGGGCACTGTTCTTCCAGATCGTGGGCCTGACCCACATGCCTGGTGAGGACATGTACCCCCGGATCGACGCCGGTGACATGGTGATGTTTTACCGGCTGGACAAGAACGTTTCCGCCCAGGATGTGATTGTGCTGGAAAAGGCCACTCCGGACAGCGGCGGCAAAGCTGAAATGTTCGTCAGCCGGGTGGTGGCAGTAGCCGGCGACACTGTGGAAGTCACCGATGGCGGAGTCATCATCAACGGCAACCACATGGTGGAAAATAACATCTATTCGACAACGACAGCCTATGAAGGCTATATCCAATACCCCCTGACGTTAGGGGAAGGACAATGCTTCGTGCTGGCGGACAGCCGGGACGGAGGCACAGACAGCCGGTACTTTGGACCGGTGGATAAAAGCGAGATCAAAGGGACTGTGATCACGGTCCTGAGACGGATGAATATTTAAGGTAAGACCTGGAGAAAGGAGGAGTGATCCATGGATTTCTATAAGCATAAAGGCCCGGACGCCGGGACCGTATCCAAGGTGCTGGCGATGTTCGGAGACAAGCTGGTGAGCCTGATGGCGGGACTGCTGGCAGCTGCACTGATCCTGTACAGCGGTTATGTGATCTACGATTACGCATATGCACAGAACCAGGCCTTCTCCAACTCCTGGGACGTGATGCAGTATCGGCCGGTCATCATCGAAGACGGGGACGTACCGTTGTCCTCCGGACAGATGGAAGCGATCAATGAAGATTACAGATGCTGGTTGACGATCTACGACACCACCATCGATTACCCGGTGCTTCAGAGCACAAATGACATTTTCTATGCTTCCCACGACGTTTACAAAAAAAGCAGCCTGACGGGCTCTGCCTACCTGGCTGCGGCGAATACCGCAGACCTCAGCGATTCCTACGACCTGTTTTATGGGCATCACATGGACAACGGTGCGATGTTCGGGGCGCTGGACGATTACGTCGATAAAGGACGCAGTTTCTTCAACGAACACCGAAAGGGGATCGTGGTGACCAGAAGCAAGGTCTACGACGTGAACCTTTTCGCCGTGACAAAGACGGACGCTTACGATTCCGTGATCTACACCGTCGGACCTTCCGTCGATGCACAGAACGTGATCAACCACGTCCGGCAGGCATCCGGCACGATGATCTTCGATGAGGAAGCCGTGAAAGGTGCTACGAAGATCATGGCCATGTCCACCTGTGCGAATGCCACGACCAGCGGGAGACTGGTGGTCCTGGGGACGATGACGGAGCGGGCGAATGTGAAGACAAGCGGCGGAGCGGCCAATCTTGCAGGCCCGACAGCTCCTTCCGGAGCGGATGATCCCGGCAATAACGATGACCCGGCCAATCCGGCGGCGGCGACTGATCCCACCTCCAATAATGGCGGGAACGGCGGCAACGGTGGCAACGGCGGAAGCCCTTCCGCCGGCAATGCGGGGACACCGGCCGGCGCGACTTCTGCGGGCGGCAGCACAGCTTCTGTAGACGGCGCAGCAGCGGACAACGGTGCAGCTCTGACAGACATCGAAGACCAGGGGACGCCTTTGGCGGGGCTGATGGATATGTTCCGGCCCACCGGAGGATCCTTCGGAGACGATTATTGGGCACTGCTCAATCTGGTTTGTCTGATCGTGACACTGTACATCCTGCTCCCGCTGGCCCACCTGAAGGCGAAGTTTTCCAGAGAATCCAGAATGAAAAACGTGAACGAAGTGCGGGAAGAACAGCAGAAAGCCCGGACTGCAGATCCGGAAGAAGAAGGACTATACTACGAACTGAAGGAATTCTCCCGCCGGTTCAAAACCGGATTGATCCTGGAGATCGTCCTGGCGGTGTTGGCAGTCGCCATCTTCATCCTGACGGAAAACCTGAAGATGCCGATGGCCCTCATCGACAAATGGACTCCGGTGATGATCCTGATGATGTTGGCAGCATTAGCCGCAGACATCCGGCTGGTCCGCTACCGCGGGGAAGAACCGGAAGAGGAAATGGAAGAAAATACGGAGGAACACATTGGAGAAGTGATTTTCGGATAAACTCTGATCCTGATGGCGGCCCTGCCCGATTTCGCGGCGGGGCTGCTTTTCGTTCGGGGCTCGGGAGTGGCCCGAATAAGAAGGACGGCGGGTTTTGGCGGAGAAAGACCGGGGACCCAGGGACCCCGTGCAGGACCCTGCACAGATGAAAATCCCGGTTGTCCGAGTTCGAAATACGGAGTATAATTGGAATAAGTGAAGAATGAAACCAATCAAGGGAGGTATGTATATGAAGATCACGAGTATTGACATTATCAAGTCTTACACAGGCGGCAGAGCCAGTGACGGAACCTGGTGGAACCCCATTTTCCTGAAGGTCAACACCGATGAAGGCATCACCGGCTATGGCGAAATCGGCCTGGCCT
>JAFWFI010000082.1 GCA_017515705.1 Bacillota bacterium | reverse complement strand
CCTTCTTTATGAGATCCGAGTCTACGCTGCGAAAGATTCCGACACGAACACGAAGGAATCTGCCGTCCTGTATTGCAGGGTAGAGGATAGTGAAACACCGACGGATGGGGAAAACCCGGTTGCTTATGCAGTAGAAGGAGGAAATATTTATTTTGATAGTACGTCGGGGACTATTGTTGGCTGTGATGATACTGTAACAACGCTGACGATCCCGGAGGAAATCGCAGGGGTAAGAGTGCAGGCGGCCAGTAATTACGTTTTTATTAAGCTGCCAGAGTTAAAGCAAGTGGTTATTCCGAAAACATTGACTGTGTTCTATGAAACTCAGCCGGTAAAAGCGGCATATTTTGCATCGTGTTCTAAACTGGAATCCATTACTGTGGCGGAGGACAATCCGGCATTCTGTTCAGAAGACGGCGTATTGTTTTCCAAGAACAAGACCGGATTACTGCAGTATCCGGCAGGGAATACCCGGACTTCCTACACGGTTCCGGAAAGCGTGACTTACATCAAAACCAGCGCATTTTCCTCGGCGGATCATTTGACCGAACTGGTTTTGCCGGAAACGATGCAGGGGCTTGATGACGGGGCGATTGCCGGCTGTCATAATATCCGGGAGATCACGATCCCAAGGGATATGGATTATATGGGTATTGCGGTTTTTTCAAACTGCAGCAGCCTGAAGAAGGTGACAATTCCTGCGGATGTAAAGCTGATCATGCCCCAGACGTTTGATGGATGTAACAGCTTAGATGAAGTGCGGTATGAAGGAACGGACTGGCAGTGGCAGAGAGTAAAAATAGAGGAACAGAATGAGCCTCTGAAAAATGCAAGGCTGGTGGCTCTGAAGGGAAATCCGGCAGCCAAATACACGGACCTGAAGCCCACCGCCTGGTATGGGGACGCGGTGGACCATGCTTTGGAAAAGGGATATTTCAACGGTGTTTCGGAAACGAAGTTTGCGCCGGATGCCTCCATGACCCGGGCGATGTTCGTGACGGTGCTGCACCGGATGGCGGGCAAGCCCGCAGTCTCTGAGGCTGATACCACTTCGACATTTAAAGATGTGGAAGCCGGTTCCTGGTATGAAGAAGCCGTGAACTGGGCATTAGCGAACAAGATCGTGGAAGGTATGTCCGAAGACCGCTTCGATCCGAACGGAAATGTGACCCGGGAGCAAATGGCCGTCATCCTGCACCGGTATACGGAATACAAGCAGATCGAAACAAAGGACGGGACGGAACTGGGGTTCCAGTATCAGGATAAGGACAAAATCTCTGAGTGGGCCCTGTCCGCCATGGAATGGGCCGTCACCAATAAGATCCTGAAGGGGGAACGCTCTTATGAAGTATGGGGCGTGGAGACCTACCACCTGAATCCGAAGGATAATGCAACGAGAGCACAGGTGGCGCAGATCTTATACAATTTTGATAGTCTTAATCAGTAACAAAGAGGAGTCATTAGGGACGGTTCTTTTTGACTCATAATGATTATTTAGGCGATGTATGCAAATCCCGGATGTGATATAATAGAATATACTCAATCCGGGATTTATTCATTCTCGGAGACGTTGTTATATAGATGGCTGTTGAGGATGCAGTGCCGAAGGGAAATATAAGGAGATATAACATGAAAACGATCATCGTATATTATTCATTGGAAGGGAATACGCAGTACGCTGCGGAAAAGATCGCCAGGGAGATCGGTGCGGATCTGCTGCGGATCCAGCCGAAAAAGGCCTATCCGAACAGCGGATTCCGGAAATTCCTGTGGGGCGGCAAAAGCGCCGTGATGGCGGAGACACCGGAACTGGAAGCCTATGAATTTGAATCGGATGCCTATGACCGCGTGATCATCGGCTTTCCCGTGTGGGCGGGAAATGTGACCCCTCCGATTCGGACTTTTCTCAGGGAAAACGATTTGAAGGGAAAAACCCTGGCGGCCTTTGCCTGTCAGAGCGGAGCGGGAGCGGAAAAAGCATTTCGGAAGTTGGTGGAGGCGGCAGGAAAGGAAAGCCTGGAAGCCGAGCTCATCCTCATCGATCCGAAAGAGAAACCGAGTGAGGAAAATGAAAGGAAGATCCGGGAATTCTGCGAAGCGCTGAAATAACAAAAAAACGGACGTCTTATAAAAGACGTCCGTCTGTTATTTTTGTCAGTAAGCGAAAGGTCTGGCCCAGGGGTGGTAAAGGCTCTGGATCTCTTCGACATTGTCAAAGGTCAGCCAGTACTTAGCGGGAGTCTGATCCTTCAGCGTGCCCTCCGGGTACCAGAGATAAGTCTGGCCGGGGTAGACCACCAGGTGGGAAAGGTCGAAAGCGCGGATCATTTCCTGCATTTTCGCTTCATTGCTCAGACCGGAAAGCCGGACCATTATTTCGGCCAGCTCTTCCGTGCTGCAGGTGAACAGTTCCTCCGGCGGGATCCGCTCGCCCGTGGTTTTATCGAAGGCAGCGGTGGTCTGTTCGTTGTCGGTGGACCATTCGTCCTTCATCCCTTCGGCCTCAGTCATGATGTAAATGACCTTCTCCGATTCGGCGCAGGGATAGTGCCGCTGGAGAATGCGGAAAGGATGGAAATCCTGGTCCTTTGAATACTTTCTGTACCGGACCCAGGCCCGTTCCAGTTGTTTGTTCAAATCAAAATGAGGCGGTTTGGTCTCCAGGGACTCCCGAATCGCCTCTTTTGCCTCCGGGGTCAGTTTGGAGAATCCGAAGTCCTGCCCCGGCCGTACGGTGTCCGTATAGAACGGGTCTTTCGGCGATTCCTCCAGCAGAACGGGCTTGTCGATTACCAGGATCACGGAACCGTCTTCGAGACAGTAGTTGGTGACCTCCGAAGTTTCACGGACTTCCACCGGTGTTTTGTCCTTGAGCACCAGCGTTGCCCCGGTCTTTTCGCCGGGTTCCGTCGGCTCTGCTCCCGGCAGCGGGGCAATTGAGCATCCCGCGGCCAGCAAGGCGATTATGATCAATAGGATTAAAACAGATAAATTTTTCATGGGAATCTCCCTCTCCGTCACTTTCTGTGACACCTCCCCCCGGCGGAGGAGGCAAGGTTACCGGTTCTTATTCCATTATACCAAACATCCCTGCCCGCCTCAATAAAGTTTCCGACCGGCCGGCACTTTTGTGCCTGTTCATTCCGCCCGGGATGGTGTATAATAAATAGATAACTATTACTCAGGAGGAACCCATGGATAAAGAAAACAACAATCCGGAAGAGATCATCGAAGAAGTGGTGGTCGAGGAAGAAGTGATCATAGAAGAGGAACCGGCGGAGGAAGAGCCGGAAATCGTTATCGGAACATCGAAGATCAAAGGGGTGGCTGTGGCGTCGAAAGACCTGGAGAAGGCCACGGAGGATTATCCCATCGTCCTGAACGTGTATGAGGATTTCTTCCCGGTGAACCCGGGAGATCCGGTAAAGTCCCCCCAGGACGCGGTGGTGTCCATGGACAAGATCCAGATCGTCGGACCCATGATCCGGATCATCGAATACTTTGAACCCATGACGAACATTGAACCCATTGAAGAAGAGCAAGGAGAGTAGAGGCAAATGAAAGAAATCAGCGAACTGCGAATCCAGGTGACGGCGAAAAACCAATTTCCCCGGCTGTACGACCCGGCGTTGTTCTCGGAGGACAAAAGCGAAATGAGCATCGAAACGGCGGTGGCGGTCGCGAAGGCGGCTGTGGCCCTGGGGATCACGAAGATCCGGCTCACCGGCGGCGAGCCTATGGAGCATTCCGATATTCTCGGGCTGGTAAAAGCGGTGCGGGATGTGGAAGGGATCGAGCGCCTTTCCATGACGACGAACGGCACCCTGTTCCCGGGAAAGGCGAAGGACCTGAAGGAAGCAGGGCTGGACAGCGTGGATGTGCTGCTGGACACCTTTTCGGAAGAGAAATACATTTACCTGACGGGCGGAGCCCCCATTGACGAGACGATGGACGCACTGGAAGCCGGGGTGAAAACGGGGATGAAGCCGGTGCGGATTCAGGCGACCATCCTGGAAGGAATCAACGATACGGACATCCTCAACTTCGGCCAGTTCACCCTCAACGAACCGGTGGACGTGGTTTTCCTCGAGAGGGAAAACCGGGGCGAAGCACCGGAGGGCGAGGACGGAAAGAAAATCCGGTTCATGCCCACCGAAGCAGTCAAAAAGAAGTTCAAAGGCATGGTGAAGATTCCGGTTTCGGATCCGCTGATCGAGTTCGGCAAGTGGTACGAAGGTCAGGGCCGGATCGGGTTTATTGACCTGGAACGGGCAGCACAGGCCGGGGCGGAAGTCACGGCGGTGGGAATGCTGAAGCGGTCTCTTCGGGACGAAGAACCGGCTGACATCCGGGAAGCGGTGGAAAGCGGCGACCCGGAACAGATCCGGACCGCGCTGGAAGCGGCGCTGTAGTACGCTGGGAGGTGAGACTGAATTGAATCTGATGGAAGCAAAGGAAATGCTGGATGCAAAGATCGGCGGGAATCCGTATCTGCAGCGAAAGATCGATGCAGTCTCCCGATTGCAGTGGATCCAGTCGTCCTATGCCCTTGATGTGGCCCGGGACCCGGAGCGGGAGCCCCTCAGTCCGGCGGACATCCAGGTGATGCTGAAAGGCGGTTCCGTGGGGAACCGTTCCCTGGAGGATCATATCCGGATCCAGAACTATGCGGAAATGACCCGGTATGTCCAGGGCATCCTGCCCCTGAAGGACAAGGCGGACCGGGGGCTGGTGGAACAGATCAACTGCATATTATGCACCGGCAGCACCGGGGAACCGATTTACCGGAAGCGCAGCACGGTGCTGAATGAATTCCGGATCGCGCCTATGGCACCGGACGCTATCGAGGAAGGAATGGAGAAGATTATCCATCGATACAACGTGGCGTACCGGGAACTGAATCCGGTGCAGCGGGCTTGCCTGATCCACAACGAAGTGCTGAGGGTCTACCCCTTTGACGATGCCAACGAGGCCACGGCCCGGGCGATGATGAACTTCGAGCTGATGGCGGCGGGGATGGTTCCCATCACCTTCACCATGGACCCGGAGCAATACCGCAAGGGCGTCGGCACCTACATCAACCGCAACGATGGCCGGCCGTTTTACAACCTGATCCTGCAGGAGGAAATCGACCGTTACGGGGTGTTGATGGATTATCTGGAAAAAGAAGAATAATTATTAATAATTTATGCATAAATATGCAAAATGATGGTTGCATTTTACTTCAGAATCTGTATAATGGAACTGTTGAAATGAATATGAAACGGAGGAACTATATAATGGAAAAGAAAAAAGTCGTTCTGGCGTATTCCGGCGGACTGGATACATCCGTCATCCTGACCTGGCTGAAGGTGGAATATGATTATGATGTTATCGCTGTCTGCGTGGACGTTGGACAGGAAGATGACTTTGAAGCAGTGGAGAAGAAAGCCTACGCCACCGGCGCAGCCAAGTGCTACATCGTGGACGTGAAGGAAGAATTCATCACCGACTACTATTTCCCCGGGCTGAAAGCCGGCGCCACCTATGAAGACTATCTGCTGGGCACTTCCTATGCCCGCCCGCTGATCGCCAAGAAACTGGTGGAGATCGCCCAGGCGGAAGGCGCGGAAGCCATCGCTCACGGCGCGACCGGCAAGGGCAACGACCAGGTGCGTTTTGAAACCACGATCCATGCCATGGATCCGTCCCTGAAGATCATCGCCCCCTGGCGGTTCTGGAACCTGCAGTCCAGAGAAGCGCTGATCGAGTATGCGGAAAACCACAGCATTCCAATTGCTCAGTCCAAAGAAAAGATCTACAGCAGAGACCAGAACATCCTGCACATCAGTCATGAGGGAGGGAACCTGGAAGATCCCTGGAACGAACACAAGGACGACATCCACGTGATGTCCCTGACACCGGAACAGGCGAAGGACAATCCGTCCTTTATCGAAATCGAATTTGAAAAGGGCATCCCCGTAGCGCTGGACGGCCACAAAGTCGGCCCGCTGAAGATCATGGAAGCTCTGAATGAAATCGGCGGCGAAAACGGCGTCGGTACCATCGACATCGTGGAAAACCGTCTGGTAGGCATGAAGTCCAGGGGCGTTTACGAGACCCCGGGCGGCACCATCCTGCTGAATGCCCATGCGGCTCTGGAACGGCTGGTACTGGATCGGCCCACCATGTATGAAAAGAGAATGCTGGCCCAGCGGTACGGACAGCTGGTCTATGACGGCCTGTGGTATACACCGTTGAGAGAAGCCATCGACGCTTTCGTGGACGTGACCCAGGAAAGAGTTACCGGCGTGGTTCGGATGAAACTCTACAAGGGCAGCGCCACCGCAGTAGCCACCAAGTCCAAGTACTCCCTGTACAACGAAGAATTCGTTACCTTCGGGGAAGACGACGTCTACAACCAGCAGGATGCGGAAGGCTTCATCAACCTCCACTCCCTGTCCCTGAAGATCCGCGCCATCATGGAAATGGATCTGCCGGAAGAGGAACGGACGAAGTTTTAGTTTAGCTTGAAGATTGGAGATTGAAGATGGAAGAATGCCCTCCGGGTTATTGGGGGTTATTAATTGAAGGTGATGCATGTTGCCCAATAATAACTCATGGCTTTTAGCAAACCAAGTACCCGGAGGGTATCCTGTCTCCAAACTCATGACTCCAATCTCAAAGAAAGGAATACAATGGCAAAGAAACTGTGGGGCGGACGATTCGCCAAAAAAACAGCGGAGCTGATGGATGAATTCAACGCCTCCATCGGCTTTGACCAGAAAATGTACCGCCAGGACATCCTGGGCAGCACCGCCCATGCGAAGATGCTGGCCAAACAGGGAATCATTTCGCAGGAAGACTGCGATCAGATCGTTTCCGGGCTGGCACAGATCCTGGAGGACATCGAAGCCGGGAATTTCGAGTTCCGGACGGACTTGGAAGACATCCACATGAACGTCGAAAGCGTGCTGACGGAGCGCATCGGGGAAGCCGGCAAACGGCTGCACACCGCCCGGAGCCGCAACGACCAGGTGGCGGTGGACTTCCGGATGTATTTGAAAGAAGAGATCCTTGTGATCGAAGAACTGATCGCGGATTTAAAGAAAGTGATCATCGGAGTGGCGGAGGCCAACAGAGAAACCGTTATGCCGGGTTATACCCACCTTCAGCGGGCTCAGCCGGTGACCCTGGCCTATTACGTCATGGCCTATTACCAGATGTTCAAACGGGACGGCGAACGGTTTGAAGACTGCTTCAAAAGAACGGATTACCTGCCCCTGGGCTGCGGCGCCCTGGCGGGAACCACCTACAACACCGACCGTCGGTTCCTGGCGGAAGAACTGGGTTTTGAACACCTGTGCGAAAACGCCATGGATGCGGTCAGCGACCGGGATTTCGCACTGGAATTCCTGTCGGACTGCTCGATCCTGATGATGCACCTGTCGCGCTTTTGCGAAGAACTGGTGGTGTGGAGCAGCAGCGAGTTCTCCTTCGTGGAGATGGACGACGCTTACAGCACCGGCTCCTCCATCATGCCCCAGAAAAAGAACCCTGATGTGGCAGAGCTGATCCGGGGCAAGACCGGCCGGGCCTATGGGAACATGATGACCCTCTTTACCATCATGAAGTCCCTGACACTGGCCTACAACAAGGACATGCAGGAGGACAAGCCGCCGGTATTCGATTCGGCGGAAACCGTGCGCATTTCCCTGCAGATCTTTACCGATATGCTGCGGACCCTGACCTTTAAAAAAGACAACATGGAAGCCGCTGCCCGCAAGGGCTTCACCAACGCCACGGACGCGGCGGACTACCTGGTATCCAAAGGGCTGCCTTTCCGGGAATGCCATGAAATCATCGGCAACATCGTGCTGGACTGCCTGAAGAAGGGCATCGGCATTGAGGAACTGTCCCTGGAAGAACTGAAGGGCTATTCCGACAAGTTCGAAGAGGACGTGTATGAAAAAATCGATATCAGAAGCTGCATCGCAGCGAAAAAATCCTACGGATCCACTTCCTTCGAAAGCGTGGAAAACATGATCCGTCTGGCAAAGGAGGAAATGGAAGAATGAGTGTGAATTTAGTGGGAAGAAACTTCCTGACGCTTCTGGACTATACCAAAGAAGAAATCTTATACATGCTGGAAGTGGCGGAAAAACTGAAAGTAAAGAAAAAGGCCGGCATCCCCGGAACGCTGCTGAAGGGCAAGAATATCGTGATGCTCTTCGAGAAGACTTCCACCCGGACCCGCTCTTCTTTTGAAGTGGGAATGGCGGACGAGGGCGGTCATGCGGTCTTTTTGGGCATGGGCGACAGTCAGTTCGGCAAAAAGGAAAGCATCGAGGACAGCGCGAAGGTCTTCGGTCGGATTTACGACGGCATCGAATTCCGGGGATTCAAACAGGAGACCGTGGAAGACCTGGCGAAGTATTCCGGGATCCCCGTATTTAACGGTCTGACGGATTTCGACCATCCCACCCAGGCCCTGGCGGACTTCCTGACGATGAAAGAGCATATTGATAAGCCTTACGAAGACATGAAGCTGGTCTTCGTGGGAGACGGCCGGAACAACGTGGCCAACTGCCTGCTGATCTTTGCGGCGAAAGTGGGTGCGGACTTTACCATCCTGGCACCGGAAGAACTCTACACCGACCCGGCGCTGCTGGAACGGGTGCAGGATTATGCGAAGGAATCCGGGTCCGTGATCACCGTGACTTCGGACTTCGACGAAGCCCTGAAGGGAGCGGATGCCATTTACACGGACATCTGGGTATCCATGGGCGAAGAGGCCCTGGTGGAAGAACGGGTGAAACTCCTTACGCCTTACAAGGTCACCATGGAAATGCTGGAAAAGACCGGCAATCCCGATGTGATCTTCCTTCACTGCCTGCCGTCTTTCCATGACTTCGAGACCGGTTTTGCCCGGAAGGTCATGGATGAGTTCGGGCTGGACATCTGCGAAGTGACGGACGAAGTCTTCCGCAGCAAAAACTCCGTTGTCTTTGATGAAGCGGAGAACCGTCTCCACACCATCAAAGCCGTTCTCGTGACCCACCTGGCGGGGTACCGGGAGGAATAAGGTGCTGAATTGATGGGG
>JAFWFI010000081.1 GCA_017515705.1 Bacillota bacterium | reverse complement strand
GAAGTATAATAAATCCATTCAGGCAGCAGAAGGAGAAACGTCGCAGGGACATTGCGAGCAGCCGGTCCTTAGCGATTGGCGAGCTCCATAGGAGCGAAGACAGAGCTTAGTACCGCTGCGTCGCGAGCCATAGCGAGAGCGTGTCCCGAGATGTTTGCTCCGAATGCGCCGAATGGATTTATGTCAGCATTGCATTCAGAACATTTGTTTGCATATAATAGCGCTCTGTGGTATAATATCCTTCAGAGCGTTATATAGGTTTTGATTGGAAAACAACACGGAAGGAACACATAAATGGGAGAATTCAAAGTCGTTTCGGACTACAAACCCATGGGCGATCAGCCCCGGGCCATCGATAAACTGTCCGCCGGCATCCTGGCGGGCAAAAAACACCAGACCCTGCTGGGGGTCACCGGCTCCGGCAAGACCTTCACCATCGCCAACGTGATCGAAAAGGTCCAGAAGCCCACCCTGGTGATCTCCCACAACAAGACCCTGGCAGCCCAGCTGTATGGGGAATTCAAGGAGTTTTTCCCGGAGAACGCCGTGGAATACTTCGTTTCCTACTATGACTATTACCAGCCGGAGGCCTACGTGGCCCAGACGGATACCTATATTGAAAAGGATTCCCAGATCAACGACGAGATTGACAAGCTGCGGCACTCCGCCACCTCCGCACTGGCGGAGCGCAAAGACGTGATCATCGTGGCCAGCGTGTCCTGCATCTACGGTCTGGGCTCCCCTATTGATTACGAAAACCAGGTCCTGTCCCTGCGGCCGGGCATGGAAAAGAGCCGCAGCGAAATCATCCGCAAGCTGGTGGACATCCAGTACGTGCGCAACGATATGAGCATCGCCCGCGGCACCTTCCGGGTCCGGGGGGACATCATCGACATCTTTCCCGCCGGTTCGGAGCAGACCATCCGGGTGGAACTTTTCGGGGATGAGGTGGAGTCCATCCGGGAAGTGAATTACCTGACCGGGGAAATCATGGGCTACCGGAACCACGTAGCCATTTACCCGGCATCCCATTACGTCACCAGCGAGGAAAACATCCAGAAAGCGGTGACGTCCATTGAAGAGGAACTGGAGGAGCGGATCCAGTACTTCAAGGACCGGGGGAAGCTGCTGGAAGCCCAGCGGATCGAGCAGCGGACCCGCTACGACATTGAAATGCTGCGGGCCACCGGGTCCTGCAAGGGCATCGAAAACTACTCCCGTCACCTGACGGGACTGGCACCGGGCCAGCGGCCCTATACACTGATCGACTATTTCCCGAAGGACTGGCTCCTGGTGGTGGATGAATCCCACGTGATGATGCCCCAGCTCAGGGCTATGTACGCGGGAGACCGCTCCCGGAAAGAGGCTCTGGTGGAATACGGTTTCCGCCTGCCTTCCGCCCTGGACAACCGGCCCATGAAATTCATGGAGTTCGAGGACATGGTGCAGCAGGCGGTCTACGTAAGCGCCACCCCGGCGCCCTATGAACGGGAAAAGAGCGGCGGGGAATATGTGGAACAGCTGATCCGGCCCACGGGGCTGGTGGATCCGCCCATCGACATCCGGCCTACGGAAGGGCAGATCGACGACCTGATTGGTGAAATCAACCGGGTGGCGGAACGGGGCGAGCGCGTTCTGGTGACCACCCTGACCAAGAAAATGGCGGAACGGCTGACGGATTACCTGTCCGGCGCCGGCATTAAAGTCAAATACATGCATTCCGACACGGAGACCCTGGAGCGGACGGAAATCATCCGGGACCTGCGGCTGGGGGAATTCGACGTGCTGGTGGGGATCAACCTCCTGCGGGAGGGGCTGGACCTGCCGGAAGTGTCCCTGATCGCGATTTTGGATGCGGATAAGGAAGGCTTCCTGCGGACGGAGACCTCCCTGGTCCAGACGGTGGGCCGTGCGGCCCGGAACGTGAATGGCCGGGTCATCATGTATGCGGACACCGTTACCGGCTCCATGCGGCGGGCCATCGACGAGACCAACCGCCGGCGGGCCGTGCAGGAACAGTACAATAAGGAACACGGAATCATCCCGCAGACCGTCAAAAAAGGCGTGCGGGACAAGATCGAGGCCACCATGGCCGCGGAAGACGTGGAGCCTTTCTACACCGGCAACGCCGCGGAAATGACCGCCCGGGAAAAGAAACAGCTCATCGAAAAGCTGGAGGCGGAAATGAGAGACTGCGCAAAGAACCTCCAGTTCGAACGCGCTGCAGAGCTTCGTGATCAGATTCTGGAGCTGAAGAGATAGAAAACAGGAACATTATTATGATCAAAAACGACAAAATCATCATCCGGGGCGCCCGGGAACACAACCTGAAAAACATCGACGTGGACATCCCCCGGGACAAGCTGGTGGTACTCACCGGTCTGTCCGGCTCCGGTAAATCCACCCTGGCCTTCGACACCATCTATGCGGAGGGCCAGCGGAAATACGTGGAGAGCCTGTCCGCCTACGCCCGGCAGTTTCTGGGCCAGATGGACAAGCCGGACATCGACCTGATCGAAGGCCTGTCCCCGGCCATCTCCATCGATCAGAAGACCACGGGACGGAATCCCCGTTCGACCGTGGGCACCGTGACGGAGATCCATGACCACCTGCGGCTGCTGTATGCTCGGGCGGGGATCCCCCATTGCCCGGTCTGTGGCCGGGAGATTTCCGGACAGTCCGTGGACCAGATCGTGGACCGGATCCTGTCGCTGCCGGAAGGCACGAAGCTGATGGTGCTGGCGCCCGTGGTGCACGGCAAAAAAGGGGAACACACCAAGCTCATCGACCGGATCCGCCGGGACGGTTTCACCCGGGTGCGGGTGGACGGCGAGCTGTACAATATCAACGAAGAAGAAATCAAGCTTGAAAAAACGAAAAAACATACTATTGAAATCGTTGTGGACCGGATCGTCATCCGGCCCGGCCAGGAGACCCGGCTCACGGACTCCGTGGAACTGGCCCTGGCCAACTCGGACGGCATCATCGTCGCCAGCATCATCGGCGGGGAGGATCTGCTCTTCAGCACCAACTTCGCCTGCCCCGAGCACGGGGAAGGGATCCCGGAGATGGAACCACGGGTCTTTTCCTTCAACTCGCCCTATGGGGCTTGTCCGGAGTGCAACGGACTCGGATTCATTCTGAGTGTGGACCCGGAACTGGTGGTGGAGGATGCGGACAAGACCCTGGCGGAAGGTGCCCTGGGCAGCGTCTTTTCCTCCATGGATGAAAGCGGCTACTATTATCAGGTCATTTCCGCCCTGGCCAAGGCCTATGGGGAGGATCTGGATACCCCTTACCGGGAGTTGTCGGAAGACTTTAAACAGGCCCTGCTGTACGGGTCCCGGACGCCCCTGACCTATACCTTCGACAGCCTCTTCAGCGGAAAGGGCCGGACCCACTATAACCGGACATTTGAAGGCGTGATCCCCAACTTGGAGCGGCGTTACAAGAGTACGAATTCGGATTTCATCAAGGCAAAAATTGAACAGTACATGAGCATGGTGCCCTGCAGCAGCTGCGGCGGCAAACGGCTGAAGCCGGAAGTGCTGGCGGTGACGGTGGGAGGCATCAACATCGACGAGTTCTCCAACTTCTCCGTGACCCGGGCGATCGACTTTATCGACCATATCAGGCTCAGTGAACAGGAACAGGCCATCTCCCGCCAGATCCTGAAGGAGATCAGGGCTCGTCTCACATTTATGCAGAACGTGGGGCTGGAATACCTGACCCTTTCCCGGGCTTCCGGGACCCTGTCCGGCGGCGAAGCCCAGCGGATCCGGCTGGCTACCCAGATCGGTTCCGGACTGATGGGGGTGCTGTACATCCTGGACGAACCCAGCATCGGCCTGCACCAGAGCGACAACGACAAGCTCATCGCCACCCTGCGGCGGCTGACGGACACGGGCAACACCCTGATCGTGGTGGAACACGACGAGGACACCATCCGGGCGGCGGACCACATCATCGACATCGGTCCCGGCGCCGGCATCGGCGGCGGGGAAATCGTGGCACAGGGGAGCATCGAGGACATTGAGAACTGCGAAGAATCCATCACCGGGAAGTACCTGAAGGGTGAGAAAGTCATTCCGGTGCCGGATTCCAGAAGACCCGGCAATGGTCACTGGCTGACCATCCGGGGCGCAAGGGAGAACAACCTGAAAAACATCGACGTATCGATTCCGCTGGGGACTTATACCTGCATCACCGGCGTTTCCGGATCCGGGAAGAGCAGCCTGGTCAACGAGATCCTGTACAAATCCCTGGCCAACAAGCTGAACCGGGCCAAGACCCGGCCGGGCAGGCACGACCGGATCGAAGGCGTCGAACACATCGACAAGGTCATCAACATCGACCAGTCGCCCATCGGCCGGACTCCCCGGTCCAATCCCGCCACCTACACCGGCATGTTCACCCACATCCGGGACCTGTTTGCGGGGATGCCGGAAGCCAAGGCCCGGGGTTACAAGAAGGGCCGCTTCAGCTTCAACGTGAAGGGCGGCCGCTGCGAATCCTGCCAGGGGGACGGGATCATCCGGATCGAAATGCACTTCCTCTCCGACGTGTACGTGCCCTGCGAAGTCTGCAAGGGCAAGCGGTACAACCGGGAGACACTGGAAGTAAAATATAAAGGAAAGAACATTTACGACGTGCTGGACATGACGGTGGAGGAAGCCATGGATTTCTTCAAAAACATTCCTCCCATCATGCGGCAGCTCACCACCCTCTACGATGTGGGGCTGGGCTACATCAAACTGGGACAGCCCTCCACACAGCTCTCCGGCGGAGAGGCGCAGCGGATCAAACTGGCCACGGAACTGTCCAAGCGCAGCACCGGCAGGACTGTCTACATACTGGACGAACCCACCACCGGCCTGCACTTCGAGGACGTAAATAAATTAATCAAAGTACTTGACAGGCTGACGGAGGTGGGTAATACTGTAATAGTGATTGAACACAATCTGGATGTGGTCAAAGTCAGCGACTACATCATCGACCTGGGACCGGGAGGCGGTGACCGGGGCGGCACCGTCGTGGCGGCGGGTACGCCGGAGGACATCGCGGAGACAGAACACTCCCTGACCGGGCAGTATTTGAAGAACGTATTGCGGAAAGGACGGAACAAATAACAATGGAGAAAGCGAAGACCACCTTCCAGGGCATCTACGGAATGATGTGGGATAAACCGGCGCTGAGAGGCACGCAGTTAAACAGGGACAAGACAGCCCTCGTCATCATCGACATGGTGAACGGATTTGTCCGGGAAGGCCAGATGAAAAACGAACTGGCCGAGGACATTATCGAGCCCATCGTGGAACTGATGCAGTATTTCAAAAAGCATGATATGCCGATCGTGGCTTTCGGGGACTGCCACGAGGAGGATTCCCCGGAATTCGACCTGTACCCAGTGCACTGCGTCAAGGGCAGCACGGAAACGGAGTTCGTGGATGAAATCAAGGAAGAAGGCGGTTATGATTATATTCCCAAATCCTCCACCAACGGCTTTCTGGAAGAAGCTTTCCAGCAGTGGCTGGCGGATCATCCCGGGATTACGGATTTCGTGGTCGCCGGCGTATGCACGGATATCTGCGTGATGCAGTTCTGCCTGACCGCTAAGGCCTGGTTCAATAAGAACGGGATCAAATCCCGGATCATTCTGCCGCTGAACGTGGTGGAAACCTACGAAAAGGGCGGCCATCAGATCACCCTGACCAACACCATGGCTGTTTACTTCATGGAAGAAAGCGGCGCAGAGGTGTATTACGAAATCAATCTGCGGGGATACAACCCGATCAGGATCATCGATGAGTCGACGGGAGGAGAGAAATAAAATGGAACGTAGTCATAACATGACCATGCTGGTGGACTTTTACGAGCTCACCATGGGAAGCGGATATTTTGAAAGCGGAAAGAAGGACACCATCGCCTATTTCGATGTGTTCTACCGGAAGAACCCCGACGGCGCGGGCTTTGCCATCGCCATGGGCCTGCAGAGCATCGTGGAATACATCCAGGACCTGCATTTTTCGGAAGAGGACCTGGAGTATCTCCGGGGCAAGGGCGGTTTCTCCGAGGAATTCCTGGATTACCTGAGAAACTTTAAGTTTACCGGTGACATCTGGGCTATTCCCGAAGGCACACCGGTATTCCCGGGAGAACCCCTGCTGACCGTGCGGGCACCGCTGATCGAAGCGCAGCTGGTGGAAACCTACCTGCTGCTGATGGTGAACCACCAGAGCCTTATCGCCACCAAGGCGTCCCGGATCGCCCGGGCGGCCAAGGGCCGTGCGGTGATGGAATTCGGTTCCAGAAGAGCCCACGGCGAATCCGCGGCCATCTTAGGCGCCAGAGCGGCCTACATCGGCGGCGCGGCGGCCTCTGCCTGCGTGAAGGCGGACATCGACTACGGTGTGCCGGCCACCGGCACCATGGCCCACAGCTGGATCCAGGTATTCGATGATGAACTGGAAGCTTTCCGGGCGTATGCGCGGCTGCACAAGGAAAACTGTTCCCTGCTGGTGGACACTTATGACGTGCTGAAGAGCGGCGTGCCCAATGCCATGAAAGTCTTTGAAGAATTCAAGCCGGAAAAAATGTCCATCCGTATCGACAGCGGCGACATCACCTACCTGTCCCGCAGGGCGAGAGCCATGCTGGATCAGAACGGATTCCATGACTGCAAGATCATCGCATCCAATTCCCTGGATGAATACCTCATCGAGGATATGCTGATGCAGAACGCTGCCATCGATTCCTTCGGCGTCGGCGAAAAGATGATCACCTCCAAGTCCGCACCGGTCTTCGGCGGCGTGTACAAACTGGTGGCCGTGGAGGAAAACGGAAAGATCCGTCCCCGGATCAAGATTTCCGAAAATACCGAAAAGATCACCAACCCGGGCTTCAAGAAGGCCATCCGTTTCTACGACAAGAGCACGGATAAGGCGGTGGCGGACGTGGTGATGCTGCACAATGAAACCTTTGAAGAAGGGGAACCCTACGAAATCTTCAACCCGGAATTCGTCTGGAAGAGAAAGAAGATCACGGATTACTACACCAGGGAACTGGCGGTTCCGATTTTTGAAAGCGGAAAACTGGTCTACGACCTGCCTTCCACGGAACAGATCCGCGATTACTGCAAAGAACAGCTGGATACCCTGTGGCAGGAAGTCCAGCGTTTCGAGAATCCCCACACCTATTATGTGGACCTGTCGGACAAGCTCTGGACACTGAAGCAGGAGCTGATCGAAGGTCATAAGGATTTCTAAGGAAGAATAATGTTTGACATACAGGAAAATTTGCGTATACTCCCGGAAAAACCGGGAGTATACCTGTATAAGGATCGATTTGGCGAAGTCATTTACGTGGGGAAGGCGATTTCCCTGAAAAACCGGGTGCGGCAGTATTTCCAATCCCCGGAGAACCTGACGCCGAAGGTGCGGGCGCTTGTGAAGGACATCGATGAATTCGAGTACATCATCACCGGCACGGAAATGGAAGCTCTGATCCTGGAAAACAATCTCATCAAAAAATACATGCCCCGGTACAACGTGCTGCTGCGGGACGACAAGACCTACCCATATATCAAGGTCACCTTGGACGAGGAATTCCCCCGGGTCATCAAGACCCGCCGGGTGGTCCGGGACGGGGGAAAATACTACGGACCTTATACGGACGTGGGCGCGGTGAACCTGATCATCGACTTTATCAACAAGGTCTATCCCTTGAAAAAGTGCT
>JAFWFI010000080.1 GCA_017515705.1 Bacillota bacterium | reverse complement strand
CTCGGCAACTTTGCCGGCGTTCAGCGGTTCGCCCGCCTTTTTCATCGCTTCCAGAATGATTGCTTTTTCTTCCATGATAATTCTCCTTTTATTCTTCCGTAAACTTGACGGCAGTGCCGAAAGCCATGACTTCCGCCGCTCCCTGCATGATGGAGGAAGTGGTGAACCGGGTGCTGACGATGGCGTCTGCGCCCATGGCGATGGCTTCATCGATCATCCGCTGTGTCGCCAGGTCCCGGGCATTCCCCATCATTTCGTTGTACTTCTTGATCTCGCCGCCGACCAGGGTCTTCAGCCCGGCGCCGATGTCCTTGATCATATTCACGCTCTGTACCGTGCAGCCCCGTACCAGGCCCAGCACTTCATAGTTTCTCCCGATGTTTTCCGATGTAACGATCAGCATATTATTACCTCCTTAATACTGTTTCTTTCCGCCGCAGATCATCATCTTGTCCTTGTTGGGTTCGATGATGCCTTTCAATACTTTCTCATTCCATTCCTCCGGGGGCATCTGCTCCATCCGGATGGTAATGGCATCCTGGGGGCAGCCCCAGTATTCCAGGAAAACCTGGTTGATTTTCTCCGTCACTTCCCTGACGGTCGCTTCATCCTTCGGATAGGACTGTACCGAAATATAGGGCATTGCTTTCTCCTTTCCCTACTGTATGATATCTCTCGCCTTCATCTTATCCCATATGGTCAAAACTTTCAATATTCTTTTATTTACTTATTCGTTTTTTCCCGTGTTTGGTGTATAATAGTAATGATATTTTGAACAATGAGGAAGCGCCATGGTCCACATCGGAAATGACTGGGACACTGTCCTGCAGGGAGAATTTGATAAAGAGTATTACCGAACGCTGCGGAGATTCCTGATCAGCGAATACAGGACCCGCACGATCTACCCCTCCATGTACGACATTTTCAACGCCCTGAAATACACCCCCTACCGGGATGTCCGGGCGGTCATCATCGGACAGGACCCCTACCATGGGCCCGGTCAGGCCCACGGCCTGTGCTTCTCCGTCAATAAAGGCATTGAGGTGCCGCCCTCCCTGGTGAATATTTACAAGGAGCTGCACGACGACACCGGGTTTCAGATCCCGGATCACGGCTGCCTGACGGACTGGGCGGAACACGGAGTGCTGCTGCTCAATGCGGTGCTGACGGTGCGCGCCGGCGCGGCGAACTCCCACAAGGGAATGGGCTGGGAAATCTTCACGGACACGGTGATCCGTCACCTGAACGACCGGCAGGAGCCCATCGTATTTCTGCTTTGGGGAGCCAACGCCCGGGCAAAACAGGCGCTCATCACCAATCCACGCCACCTGGTGCTGACAGCCCCTCATCCGAGCCCCCTGTCCGCCCACCGCGGATTCTTCGGGTGCCGGCATTTTTCAAAAGCCAATGAATTCCTGAGAAAAAACGGCCAGCCGGAAATCGACTGGACCATCAAATAGAGAAAGGAGCCCCTATGAACAACAGTTTACTGAAGACCTATCCCTATGAGCTCACACCCCTGGGCTATGAGTTTGACGCACTGGAACCCCATATCGATGCCAGGACCGTGGAAGTCCACCACACCAAGCATCACCAGAACTACGTCAACAACCTGAATAAGATCATCGAGGAAAACCCCGAATACAAGAGTTGGACCCTGCAGAAGTTCTTCCAGGAATCCCTGTACGTACCCGGTGACATCCGGGACGACATTCTCCAGAACGCCGGCGGGATCTACAACCACGAACTGTATTTCGCCAGCATGACCCCGGATTCGCCCGGCATGCCGGAAGGTGACCTGATGGAAAACATCCCGGATTATTTCGGCTCCTATGAAGAGTTCAAGGCGGAATTCAAGCGTCTGGCCCTGTGGCTGTTCGGTTCCGGCTACGTTCACTTGGCGGCGACACCCCAGTCCTGGCTCCAGATCATCACCCAGAGAAACCAGGAAGTTCCCCACCCCAGCTTCACTCCTATCATTACCCTGGACGTATGGGAACACGCCTACTACCTCAAGAACGAAAACCGCCGGGCGGAATACTTCGATGCCTGGTGGGAAACCATCAACTGGAAACGGGCGGAAGAGATCTACTCGGAAATCTACGCCAAGAACAAACCGTTTGAATTTGATTTTTAGAGAAATTGGAGATTGAAGTTTGAAGATTGGAGATTGAAGAAAAAATCCCTGCAGTTATGCAGGGATTGTGTTTTTTGAATTGGATTCTGAACGAAGTGAAGGATCCTCTCCCATCTGCCATCTTCAATCTACAATCTTACAGATCGTAGTACTTCAGGAATTCCATCGGTGTGGGATATTTCTGGATGTCGTCGTTGTCCTTTTTCTTCATGGAGATGAACTTCTTGATCAGTTCTTCCGGGAAAACACCGCCGGCGGTCAGGTATTCGTGATCCTTCTCCAGTTCCTTCAGCGCTTCTTCCAGCGTCGTGGGCAGACCTTCGATCTTCGCCTTTTCCTCGTCGGAAAGATCGAAGAGATTGAAGTCGTAGGGACCCCATCCCGCTTCATGCGGATCGATCTGGTTTTTGATGCCGTCCAGGCCGGCCATCAGGATCGCGGAATAAGCGAAGTACGGATTGCAGGTGGCATCCGGGTTTCTCAGTTCGAAACGCTTTACATCCGGGGCTTTGGCATAAGCCGGGATCCGGACTACGGCGCTCCGGTTGGAAACCGCATAACCGATGGTTACCGGTGCTTCAAAGCCCGGCACCAGTCTCCGGTAGGAGTTGGTGGACGGATTGGTGATGGCGCACAGGGAACGTGCATGCTTCAGCATGCCGCCGATGAACCACAGGGCTTCATTGGAAAGCTGTGCATAGTTGTTTTCATCGTAGAAGACCGGCTTGCCTTCTTTTCTCAGCAGCATGTGCACGTGCATCCCGTTGCCGGCTTCTCCCATTAAGGGTTTGGGCATCAGCGTGGCGGTGCAGCCGTTTCTTGCCGCTTCATTCTTGATAACATATTTCGCATACATGGTGTTGTCTGCGTGTTCCAGCATTCCTGCCAGTTCCACTTCGATTTCCATCTGGCCGGCGCCGCCCACTTCCGGGTGGTGGTACTTCACGTCCACGCCGAAGTGTTCCAGAGCCATGCACATCTGATGTCTCAGGTCGTTGTGCACGTCCATGGGCAGTGCGGTGTGGTAACCGGTGGCATGAGCCAGCTGGTAGCCGTTGTTGTTGAAATCGGAACCGGTAGCAAAATGGGACTGACGGCTGAAGATCTGTACGCTCTGGTTGTCCGGAGACACATCATATTTCAGCTGGTCAAAAATATAGAATTCAAATTCGGGGCCGATGATCATCTCATCCGCGATGCCCAGTTCTTTCATGTATTCCAGGGCGCGGATCGCCACGTTTCTCGGATAGTGGCTGAAGGGACGGTTATGGGGCAGGTCGATGACCTGTACGTCCCCGATCATGGACAGGGTCGGGATGTCTGCGTAGGGGTCGATCACTGCGGAATCCAGTACCGGGATGAAGACCATGTCGCTCTTTTCCACTTTGGCGTAACCGTAGTTGGAACCGTCGAAGCCGATGCCGGCTTCCATGGTGGTTTCATTCAGCCGCTCTGCCGGAATGCTCAGGTGTCTCCACCGCCCGTCCATGTCTGTCAGTTTGAAATCCACGAATTTGATATCGTTTTCTTTGATCATTTGACGAATATCGTCTAAAGTCTTGGCCATGTTCTATACCTCCAAAAATTTTTCCGCAACAATTTTACCTCTTTTTTTATCCGAAAACAATGAAAATACTGGAATTTAAATGAATTTTTTTGTAAAAAACGGAGCCGGTGCTAACCGACTCCGTTTATTCACTGTCAAATGCCGTTATTCAATGATCTCAAAGATCAGCGGGCGCGTTTCCGGAGGTTCTGCACCGATCACATAAGCGCTCTCCAGAACCTCCAGGGCTGCTTTTGCTTTCCCCTCGTCATTGGCATATACACGAGCCAGCAGATCCCCCTCTTTCACCGGATCGCCGGCTTTTTTGCCGAGGATGATCCCCGCCGCCAGATCCACCGGGTCTTCCTTTTTTGCCCGGCCGGCGCCGGAAAGCTGAGATGCCTTCCCCACGGTCTCCGCATCCAGAGCGGACACATACCCGCCGCCGTTTGCCTTCAGTTCCAGCACAACAGAAGCCTGAGGGAACAGAGACGGATCCTCCGTAATGGCCGGATCGCCGCCCTGCGCTTCGACAAATGCCCGGAACTGCCGCAGACCGCTGCCGTCTTTAATGCTTCGCTCCGCTTTTTCAATCCCTTCCTCAAAGGAGGACGCCTGACCGCCGATATAGATCATATACCCCGCCAGCTGCCGGGAAAGTTCGGTGATGTCCGCCGGACCCCGGCCTTTCAGGGTGTCGATGGCTTCCATCACTTCGATGGAATTGCCGACCCCGTTGCCCAGGGGCTGCTCCATATCGGTGATGAAGGCCGCCATCTTCTTGCCGGAGCGTTTGCCGATGTCCACCATCCACTCCGCCAACTGCCGGGCGTCTTCCAGCGTTTTCATAAAGGCTCCCCGGCCGGTCTTCACGTCCAGTACGATGGCATCGCTGCCGGAAGCCAGTTTCTTGCTCATGATGGAGGACGTGATCAGGCCAATGTTCTCCACCGTCGCCGTCACGTCCCGGAGGGCATAGAGTTTCTTGTCCGCCGCAGCAATGTGGGCGCTCTGTCCGATGACGCTCATCCCCACGCTGCGGACGATTTCCTCAAATTCCTGCTGCCCCAGAGCCGTGCGGAAGCCGGGGATGGCTTCCATTTTGTCTACCGTGCCGCCGGTAAAGCCCAGACCGCGTCCGCTCATCTTCGCCACGGGCACGCCGCAGGCAGCGCACAGGGGCGCCACGACCAGGGTGGTCTTGTCGCCGACACCGCCGGTGCTGTGCTTGTCCACCTTGATTCCCGGAATGGCGGACAGGTCCGCCACGTCACCGGAACGCTTCATGGCGTCCGTCAGGTAAAAGGTTTCCTCCCGGTCCAGTCCTTCAAAGTACACGGCCATCAGCAGGGCCGATGCCTGGTAGTCCGGAATGTCACCCGCCGTGTAGGCGGAGATGAAGTATTCGATCTCTTCCCGGGACAATTTGCCCCCGTCCCGTTTCTTTTCGATAATATCCTTGAACTGCATTATTCGATCCTCCCCAGGAACGACTTCCCGGCGCCTGTATACTTCACGCCCAGGTAGTCCGCAATGGTGGCGCCCACGTCTGCGAAGCTGTCCAGGATCCCCAGGTCCACGCCTTTCTTCAGCTTTTTGCCGTAGACCATCACCGGAATGTATTCCCGTGTGTGGTCATAGCCGATGTAGGTCGGGTCGTTGCCGTGGTCCGCGCAGAGGACCAGGATGTCTTCCTCGTGCATGGTTTCCATGATCTGCGGCAGGTAACGGTCGAATTCCTCGATGGCCCGGGCATAACCCACCGGATCCCTGCGGTGGCCGAACTTGGCGTCGAAGTCCACCAGGTTGGTGAAGATGAAGCCTTCAAACTCCTCTTTGAGCAGATCAATGGTCTTTAAAATCCCGTCCTCGTTGCTCTGGGTGTGCACCGCATCGGTAACGCCCTGCTTATTGAAAATATCCTCGATCTTGCCCACGGCCCAGACGGTCTGACCCGCGTCTTTGACATTGTCCAGAAGGGTCGGCTGCGGCGGCGACACCGCGAAATCCCGGCGGTTGGCCGTCCGGGTGAAGTCCCCGTCCTTGCCGATGAACGGCCGGGCGATGACACGCCCCACCTGCCACTCTCCCACCAGCAGCTCACGGGCGATCCGGCAGATTTCCCAGAGTCTTTCCGGCGGAATCACGTCTTCGTGGGCCGCGATCTGGAACACGCTGTCATTGGAGGTGTAGACGATGGGTTTCCCGGTAGCGATGTGCTCCGGCCCCAGCACTTTGATGATCTCGGTACCGGAAGCCGCGTAATTGCCCAGCACTTCCGTGCCGATCCTCTCTTCAAACTGTTTGATGAACTCCTGGGGGAAGCCTTCGTGGAAGGTGACAAAAGGTACTTCCGTGATCAGGCCTGCCAGTTCCCAGTGGCCGGTGATGGTATCCTTGCCGTTGGAGACTTCCCGGGCCTTGCCGTAATTGGCCAGGATGCAGGACTCGTCTTCACAGCCCACCGCCGGATCCACGCCGTCGATGTTGCCCATCCCGAAGTCCTTCAGGTGCTCGATGTGGATGTCCGGAACTGTTTCCACGATGTGTCCCAGTGTATCCACGTTCACGTCCCCGAACTTCTTTGCATCGGGCATCTGGCCGACGCCCAGGCTGTCCAGTACGATCAGTGTAGCTCTCTTCATTAATATCCTCTCCTTTTCAGATTGGAGATCGCAGATTACAGATTGAAGAAGGATCCTTCGCTCCGCTCAGGATGACAAGGCTCAATGTCATTCTGAAGCCAACGACTGAAGAATCTTCTTCCATCTTCTATCTCCCATCTTCTATCTTACAATATCCTCTGCGGCATACATTTCAGCGCGTCGCAGGCGATGAGGGAAAAGGTGGTGCAGCCGAAGGTCATGTCCGGCATGCTTTCCTTGGTCTCGCCGTGCAGGTGTCCGTAAACCGCCTGTTCCACTCCGTATTCGTTGAAGATCTCCACAAATGCGGACATCTCCTTTTTGTCATTGACCGGCGGATAATGCAGCGCCCCGATGATCTTTTCATACCCGGCGTTCCGGGCCGCATCCAGGGAAGCCTTCAGCCGCAGCTGCTCCCGGTCATAGATTTTCCTGTCATGGGCCGTGAATTCACTGCTGCCGGGGCACAGCCAGCCCCGGGTCCCGCAAATCGCGGTATCTCCGTAGGGATAAAAGCTGTTCTGCACGAAATACATATCGTCAAACAGGCTGTTCAGCCTGGAAATCGACGCCCACCAGGGATCGTGATTTCCCTTGAACAATACCTTGAATCCCGGCAGGGCGTGGATCCACTCCAGGTCTGCCATGGCTTCTTCCAGCTTCAGTCCCCAGGAAATATCCCCGGCGATAATCACCGTGTCTTCCTGCGAGATCGTTCTCCGCCAGTTTTCTTCCAGTCGTTTCGTATGGTTTTCCCAGGCAGGTCCGTAGATGTCCATGGGCTTGTCTGCCGTAAAGGACAGGTGCAGATCCGCGATTCCATACAATGCCATTCATTTTCCTCCTAACAGCAGGCCGGCTCCGTGACGAGAGCCGGCCTGTCGGTTTATTTGATTACCGTCATGATCTCCTCAACAGGGAGTTTGGCCGGGCTCTTCCGGTCTCCTTCCGGAACGCCCATGGGCACCAGGGCCACCAGTCTGTGCCGGTCCCTGCGGAAGGGGATCACTTCTTCCAGCTCCAGCAGGCTGTGGTTGGCGCTGGTCATCCAGCAGGCGCCGTACCCCAGTGCAAAGGTCGCCAGGATCATGTTTTCCACGCCTGCGCCGATGTTCTGGATGCCGGGATTCGCATACCACATCCGGTCACGGTCGATTTGGGGCATATCCGCCTCGATGACTTCCTTCAGCCCTTCCGGGATATATTCATTGGCAAAGACCGCGATGACAGTCGGCGCGCTTCTGAAGAAAGTGGAGAACCGGGAGAATTTCAGGAACTTGGCTCCCTTCTCCTCTCCCAGGCCTTCAGCGATTCTCGCCATTTTCGCGTCAACGGCCTGTCCCATTCTTTCCAGCAGGTCTGCGTCCTGGATCACGACAAAATGCCAGTTCTGCGCATTCTTTGCGGAAGGCGCGCAGCCCGCCGCTGAAATGATCTTCTGCAGGTCTTCGTCTTTGATCTGTTCGTCTTTGAATTTCCGCACGCTGTACCGTGCACTTAAAACATCAAAAAAATCCATATTCCGTCTTCCTTTCCCCAATGGTCTGGTTTCTGCTATTCTTCATTCATTATATCCGCATCCGCTGCCGGTTTCAACCCCGGGAAGGCTGCGGCCCGTAATACTTCATGCACAGCATGGTCAGGTCATCGAACTGATCGGCATCTTTAACGAAGTCTTTGACCGCCTGCTTCACGTTCTGGATCTGGATCCGGCAGTCGCCTTCCGGATCCCGGTTCAGCGCCTCCGTCAGCCGGTCCATGCCGAAGAGGTTCCGGTTTTCATCATTGGCCTCCGGCACACCGTCGGTGTAGACGAACAAGGCGTCACCGGGCTCCAGCTGAATCTCGTATTCCTTATAACGGGTGCCTTCCATCCCTCCGACGACGAACCCGTGTTTATCTTTAAACATTTCGAACTTCCCGTTCCGCATCAGGTAAGGATACTCGTGGCCGGCGTTGGCGGCTGTCAGTTTTCCGGTGCTGAGCTCCAGGATACCCACCCAAACCGTGACGAACATGCCGGTCCTGTTGTTGACACTCAGCGCATCGTTGGTTTTGTTCAGGATATCTCCGGCGGACTGACCCAGCTGGGCGCAGCTCTGGAGAATGATCTTGGATACCATCATAAAGAGGGCCGCCGGGATCCCCTTGCCGGACACGTCTGCGATCACCAAGCCCAGGTGATCCTCATCGATCAGGAAGAAGTCGTAGAAATCGCCGCCCACTTCCTTCGCGGGATCCATGATCGCATAAATATCAAACTCCTTGTGGTTCGGGAAAGGCGGGAAGATTCCGGGGAGCATGGAGGCCTGTATCTGAGATGCCAGAGCCAGTTCCGTCCCGATCCGCTCTTCCTCTGCCGTGATGGTCTCGATCTGGTGGATATAATCGTCCACTTCCTGCGCCAGGCTGATGATATCCTCCGACAATACTCCGATCTCGTTGTTCCGCACCGCAATGGCTTTCTGCCCCCGAAGGATCTCCCGGATGTTTTCGATAACGGTAGCACTGTCCTTCGTTTTTTGATACAGTCGGATGTTTTGCTGTACTCCTCTGAGGGGATGCAGAACGAAATGCACCAGGAACAGGATGATCAGGACCAACAGGATGATTTCAAACAGCAGCGCGTAAAAGGTTCCCCGCCAGGTTTCAATCCGGACTGTTTTTTTCAGCGAAGACATATTGTATGTGACCCCGATCAGCACCGCCTTGTCATTGAACTGTTCCATGCAGGCATAGCAATCCACATAGTCCCCGGCAGCAGCCAGTTTTGCACGGGATTTTTCCACGGCGGACCGCATGGATTCCTGCTGGCTCTCATTGTCCGCCACGGATACCCGGACTCCCAGAACATAAGCATCCGTCGATCCGGTGCCCCGGACAGCGCCGGGCTCTGCCCCGCTGAAGAGGAAAAACTGGTTTTGATAAGAGTCTTCGCCCTTCGTGTCCGTCACGACGCTGAACAGGTAATCGATTTTATAATTCCGTTTGATCTGATCCACCCGGGTAAGCAGCCAGGAATAGACGATCTCCGCATAGAGTTTCTGGTCTTCCTCCGGCAGGGCTCTGACCTCTTCCTCCGTGGCATATTTCAAAAACATGCCCGGCTGGTGTTCCAGCAGCAGGCGGCTCTGTTCCTTGGTCTTTTCCCCGGTTTCATAGTCCGCATCGTATTCGATGTCCAGCTCTCCGGCGTGTTCGACCCAATAGTTCAGCAGCCACTTATAGGCCGGGTATTCCCGGATCGAATCCATCACTTCCTCCGCCGTGTTGATTGCCAGGTCCTCCGTCTGTTCCGCTACAGTAGTGTAGGACAGGCGGTACTGGGCATAGTAAGTCAATGCCATCGTAA
Organism: Bacillota bacterium; assembly: GCA_017515705.1. GTDB lineage: Bacteria > Bacillota > Clostridia > Peptostreptococcales > Anaerovoracaceae > RUG14258. Next base: position 5,433 of record JAFWFI010000080.1, on the reverse strand, counting down.
TAACCAGTACAATGACGGCGATAATATAGATCTGCCGGATCAACCCTCTTACATGTCGCTGGTTCATAAAATACCTCTCTTGTTCTTTATGGCAGGACCACTACGCCGGCCAGCCCTTTTTTCAGATAGTATTCCTGCTCTTTCTTTTCCCAGACGTAGGCGTACAGCCCGCAGGGATCGTTCTTCAGATCCCAGTTTTCTATCATCTCGTCGATGTTGCCGTAGGAGCGCAGGAAGCCGTAAATATCGTACTTTTCCTTCAGCTCCAGGATGTTCTCCAGGGTGTATTCGTCCACCGGGTAAAAGATAATGTTATGCAGTCCCTCATCGATGAAGCTCACCAGCTTTTCCCCGTCCTTAAGGATGAAAATGGTGCGGTCCATCAGCTTCGGGTGTTCCTTCATCATGGCCTTCGCAAACAGGATACTCTCGGTGGATACATTGGTCTTCATCTTGACGAAGGTCCAGTCGTTCTGTGAAATATAAAGGTTAACGTCTTTATGCTTTTCCATCCACTCCAGCACCTCTTCCCCGGTCATCAGGGTCAGGCCTTTGCGGGTGAATTTTTCCTTTGCGTACAGAAGATCGTCGAAGGTCCGGATCCCGGCGGTATTCCGCAGGTAAATGGACAGCTGCTCCGGCTCCTCGCACATGATCGTATGTCCGTCCGTCGTCCAGGTCAGGTTGACGAAAATGTCCCGGATCCCGTCGTCGTAGAGTTCATTGAGGTTTTCCAGGCAGTACAGGCCGTCTCGTTTCGGATCCTTGCTGTTGGCCGCCGAAACGATGACCGGTGCCCGCGGGATCTCGCTGTAGAATTCATCCGGGCCCTTGCCGGTGGAATTCGCCTTGGCATCTTCGATTACCTCATCCAGGCTCCTGCCCTGCTCATAGACCTTGCGAAGCACGTCTTCCTCCAGGTAGAAATCCGCTGTGGCTTCCATGGAAAGAGCTTTTTCGTACAGGTCTTCGTACCCGTCCAGCGGGTAGGTCTCATGGGTTCTGCGGTCCACGATCTCGGAATCGCTGAAGATCCCCGCCGTGCTCATCTTGAACATGATGTCCCCCGTCAGGAAAGAACCTTCCGCCACATAAGCACGAACCGGCACGAAATTATCCTCAATGGTCAGCAGGTTGTGGCCGAAGTACAGGGTATCCAGGTTCTCCCAGCCCATCAGATAGGCGATGGTGGGCAGGAAGTCCGCCTGGCCGCCGACCATTTCCACCGTGTCCCGCTTTCCGAGTCCCGGAATGTGAATGACCAGCGGAATGTTCATGGCGTCTTCATAACTGTATTCGTCGACTCCCAGGTACTCGCTCATCCGCTCCCGCACGTCCACCGTCTTGGGATTCATCCCCAAGTGGTCGCCGTAGAAGGCCACGATGGTATTGTCCGCCATGCCCCTCTCTTCCAGTTCCTCAAAGAACTCTTCCAGGCACTGGTCCACGTAATGCATGCTCTTCAGGTAGTTGCCGAAATGGGTATCCACGTCCTTCTTGAGCAGTTTGAAGTCCGAATCCTCGATTTCGAAAGGATAGTGGGAAGACAGGGTGATCATGAAGCTGTAAAAAGGCTCCTCCTTTTCCTCCATGATATCCAGGGACTGCTTGAAGAACAGGGAATCGCTCATCCCCAGCCCGATCACGTCCTTCTTCGGGTCGAAGGTGAAGTCCTCTTCCGAATAGAACCGGTCGAACCCCAGCCCCGGGTAGGCCCGGTCACGGCTCCAGAACGTCTTGTCATAAGGATGGTAAACGTCGGCGGTGGTATAGCCCTGCTCCTTCAGCAGGATGGGCAGGCCGCGCCAGTAGTTGTTGGTGTAGATTCCGTAGGTATAGTAATCCAGCGTGCCGTACAGAGAGTTGTTGGTGGCCAGTTCCGCATCAGCGGTATTGCCGCTGCCGGTCTGCTGGAAATAGGAATCAAAGTAGAAGGAATCTTCCTTGATCAGTTTATTGATAAAGGGCGTGATCACCTGGCCGTTGTAGGTCCGGTTCACCACGAAGTTCTGCATGGCTTCGATCTGGATGACGATCAGGTTCATGTCCTTCGCCACGCCGAAATCCGGCCCCTCTTTTTCCGATTCATAGTCGCCCTGGTAATTGCCGATATTGCTGTAATCCTTCCCGGCCGCTTCGATTTGATGGATCCCGGTAAAATCCCGAAGATGGTAGGAGAAGTATTCCGTATTCAGCACGGATCCCGCCAGGGAGTCGCTTTCCGGTGTAAAGGCAACGGACCCTGCCAGAAGCAATACCGTGGCCAGCAGGAAGCACAGCCGGCTCTTCAGGGAAGAGAACCGGCCCCGGAAGCCCCTCTTCTTCGCTGCCTTCGCCCCGATAATCCCCAGCAGGATCACCAGCAGCGCGTCGGCAAAGAGCCACAGTGAATTCAGATTGAACGCCGCCTTGACGCTGTCCACCACGCCCGTCAGCAGTCCTCCGCCGGAAGCAATGGCCGACAGAGTGAGTTTCCGGTTGAAGAATCCGAAATAGTTCACGTCCGCCACCATGAGCACGGTCATCAGCAGGTACAGTATCCCGAAGATCCACTTCCGCTTGAAGATCATGGACATCACCAGCAGAATCACAAAGGTGATTCCCATCGCCGGAAAAAGCGCCGACCCTGCATCCATCAGGGTGTAATAATACCACAGCTTTCCCAGCGTCAGCGCCGCCATGGCTGCAGCCAGGATCCACCACAGGATCTTTCCGGCGCCGGAACCTTCTTTCTTTATTCTATTCTCTGTCGTCTCATGCTTTCCCATTTTATAAGTCCCAACTGTTCAAATACCGTTTCTGTTCCTCGCTGAGGGTATCGATCTCGATTCCCCAGGCTGCCAGTTTCCGCCGTCCGATCAGAAGATCGATCTCGTCGGAAACATCGATTACCCGGTTCTCCAGTTTTTCATGGTTTTCCAGGATGTACAGGGCGCTCAGGGCCTGCACTGCAAAACTCATATCCATGATTTCCGCCGGGTGGCCGTCGGCCGCAGCGATGTTCACCAGCCGCCCTTCCGCGATCAGGTGGATCCACCGGCCGTTTTCCAGCCGATAGCCCATGATATTCTTTCGGGTCTCCTTTTTCTCCAGGCATTTCTTCTCCAGTTCCGCCACGTCGATCTCCACATTGAAGTGACCGGCGTTGGCCAGAATGGCCCCGTTCTTCATTTCCAGCATGTCTTCGTAGGTGATGACCTTGTTGCAGCCGGTGGCGGAGACGAAAAAGTCGCCCCGTTTGGCCGCCTCATGCATCTTCATCACCTCGAATCCGTCCATGACCGCTTCCATGGCCGGGATCGGATCAATTTCCGTGACGATGACTTTTGCGCCCAGCGCCTTGGCCCGCATGGCGATGCCCTTCGAACACCAGCCGTAGCCCGCCACCACCACGGTCTTGCCCGCGATGATCAGGTTCGTGTTCCGCAGCAGGCTGTCCCACACGGACTGGCCCGTGCCGTAACGATTGTCAAAGAGGTGCTTGCACTTCGCATCGTTCACCGCCACCATGGGGCATTTCAGCACGCCGTCCTTTTCCATGGCTTTCAGCCGGATGATCCCGGTGGTGGTCTCCTCGCAGCCGCCCCACAGGTCCTTCATCAGGTCCGGGCGCTTCGTGTGGAGCATGTTCACCAGATCGCCCCCGTCGTCGATGATGATGTTGGGGCCGTGTTCCAGCGTCATTTCGATGTGACGTTCGTATTCTTCAGCAGTGGCGCCGTGGTATGCGTAAACCTTCATGCCGGTCACCGCCAGTGCCGCCGCCACATCGTCCTGGGTGGACAGCACATTGCTGCCGGTCACGGACATATCCGCACCGCCTGCGGCCAGGACTTCGCACAGGTAGGCAGTCTTGGCTTCCAGGTGAACGGACAGGGAAATCTTCACCCCTTCAAAGGGACGGCTCTTCCGGAAGTCCTCTTCCAGGCCGTTCAGCAGGGGCATGTTGGCCCGTACCCAGTCGATCTTCTGGCGGCCCGAGGGCGCCAGGGTAATATCTCTGATTTCATTCGGTTTCATATTTCTATCCTCGTTTATTGCTCTTTCTCCAGATATTCATCTTCTCCGCTTCCCGGATCAGGTCTTCCCGGAAGTCCGGATGCGCCAGGGAGATCACGGCCTCCGCCCGCTCCCAGGTGGACTTGCCCGCCAGGTTCACCACGCCGTATTCCGTTACCGCATAGAACGCCAGGCTCCGGGGAACGGATACGATCTCGCCGGGTTTGAAAGTGGGCACGATCCGGGACTGGAGGTTCCCTTCCTTGTCCTTCCGGGTGGATGACAGGGCGATGAAGCACTGCCCTCCCCTGGATTCAAAGGCACCTTCCACGAAGTCCACCTGTCCGCCGGTTCCGCTGATCTGCCGGGTCCCGGAAGACTCGGAGCTGAACTGGCTAAACAGGTCCAGGGACACGCAGTTGACGATGCAGGTCAGGTTGTCGTTCTCGCTCATGATCCGAGGGGAATTGACGAAATCCACCGGGAAAGAAGCCACCGCCGAGTTTTCCGCCACCCATTCGTGGACCCGGTGACTCCCCATGGCCACGGACCAGACACCCCGGCCATTGCCCACCCGGTTGTATTTATCGGTGAGCTTGCCGGCCTCTGCCAGATCCACAAATCCATCGCAGGTCATTTCCGTATACATGCCCAGGTCTTTCAGGTCCGACTTTGCCAGCATCTGCCCGATGACGTTGGGCATCCCGCCGATCCCCAACTGCAGGTTGGCCCCGTCGGGGATATAGGGAAGGATGTTTTCAGCGATTTTTTTGTCCGTTTCGTTCGGGGTGATGGGCGGAATTTCCGGCAGGGGATGGTCCACCCCTTCCACGATGAAATCCACTTCGGAAATATGGATCTTGTCGTCGAATCCGCCGTACACTTTTTTCAGGTTATGGTTGATCTCCACGATGACGATCTTCGCCGCATCGCAGATGGCTTTCTGTGAAGAATTGATATAGGAAAAGCTGAAGTACCCCTCGTCGTCCATGGGCGCCACGCACAGCATCGCCACGTCCACGTGGAGGTAATTTCGATAATACACGGGTTTGTACCGGTAGACCCCGGCCTGGTAGCTGCACAGTCCCCGGTCCTGGTACTTCCGGTCCAGTCCGCTCATCTGCCAGACGGAGTAAGTAAAGGTCTCCCGGTTCGGGTCCGCCTCCAGGATCTCCAGAGGACGCATGGTATACATCCCCCGGACCTTGATGTCCGTCAATTCGTCTTTGCGCGCCGCCAGCGCTTTATCCAGCAGATAGGGCTGCGCCAGCGACAGGGTATATTCCACCCAGTCCCCGCTTTGGATCACCTGCACGGCTTCCTGCGGAGTCCGGAGCTTCGATTTATATTCGGTCCAGTAGCTCATGATCGTCTCCTCGATATTTAATGCTAACACTTTATTATATAAAGCATCCGGCAGAAAATCAAGGAGTT
>JAFWFI010000079.1 GCA_017515705.1 Bacillota bacterium | reverse complement strand
TGGCCGAGGGGGCAAAAAGGTTGACAGAATCGCCGGAATGTGGGTAAAATAAAGGGTAAGTTTTTTGAATAAGGAGAGAGAAAAATGATCAGAATGATTGGGGACTTGGCCGTCCCGGAGGGGTATGACCCGAAGATCAGTCTGATGGAGACCCAGGTCTGCATCAAGGATATCAAGGAGTTCTTCATGAACGCCTTCGAGGAGAATATGAATCTGGTCCGTATTTCGGCGCCGCTGTTCGTGGATCCGAGAACCGGCCTGAACGATAATCTGAACGGCGTGGAGCGCACGGTCAAGTTCACACTGAAGGGAATCAATGAACTGGAAGTGGAAGTGGTGCAGTCGCTGGCTAAGTGGAAGAGAATGGCCCTGGGCAAGTACGGGTTCAAACCCGGCACCGGCCTGTATACAGACATGAACGCCATCCGCCGGGACGAGGACCTGGACAACCTGCACTCGGTTTACGTGGACCAGTGGGACTGGGAAAAAGTCATCGAAAAAAGCGACCGCAACGAGGAGTATCTCCGCGAAGTGGTGAATACGCTTTACCATACATTGAAGGAACTGACGGCCTTTATTAAAGGCCGGTACCCGAAGATCGCGGTGGACCTGCCGCCGGAGATCTTCTTCATCACCTCCCAGGAGCTGGAGGACCGGTATCCCGACCTGGATGCCAAAGGCCGTGAGGACGCCATCTGCGAAGAGAAGAAGGCGGTCTTCCTGATGAAGATCGGCGGAAAGCTGAAGTCCGGCGAAAAGCACGACGGACGGGCTCCGGACTACGACGACTGGGAACTCAACGGCGACATCCTGCTGTGGGATTCCGTGCTGGAGCGGGCCTTTGAGATCTCCTCCATGGGGATCCGGGTCGACGAGGACGCCCTGATGAGGCAGCTGGAACTCTCCGGGGACCTGGACCGGCTGGAACTGGATTACCACAAGGCTATCCTGGCGAAGGAACTGCCCTACACCATCGGCGGCGGCATCGGCCAGTCCCGTCTATGCATGTACTTCCTGCAAAAGGCGCACATCGGCGAGGTGCAGGCTTCGGTATGGCCGGAAGATATGGTCAAAGCCTGTGAAGAGAACAACATTTTCCTGCTGTAAGGGGATAGGAAGGAGAAGGCATGAAAACCAGAACGGAAGCATTGGTCGGCAAGTTTGCCATGGACCTGATCAAGGATAAAAAAGTATTCATCTTCGGAATCGGCGGCGTCGGCGGTTATGTGGCGGAAGCCCTGGCCAGAAGCGGCGTGGGCGACATCGCCATGGCGGACTTCGATACCGTGGAGGAAAGCAATCTGAACCGGCAGATCATCGCCCTGCGGTCTACGCTGGGTGAGAACAAGGCCCAGATGATGGCGAAGCGGCTGCTGGACATCAACAAGGACATCAAGGCCAAGTATTTTGATGAGAAAGTGGATGAAGAGAACATCAACTACCTGTTTTTAGAGAAATATCATTACATCATCGACTGCGTGGATGACGTGAAAGCAAAAGTGGCCATCATCAAAAAGGCGAAGGAAAAGAACGTGCCGGTGATTTCCTGCATGGGCACCGGACGCAAGCTCCACCCGGAACTGCTCCAGGTGGCGGACATCAAGGACACCCATACCTGCCCCCTGGCGAAGGCTGTTCGCAAGGCTCTGCGGGAAGAGGGGATCGAGGATGATGTCAAAGTGGTCTTTTCCACGGAAGAAGCCAGGAAGGCGGCAGTAGAAACGGAAGACGGGAGCACGGCGCCGGCCAGCGCGATTTTCGTGCCGGCAGCTGCGGGCATCCTGATCGCTGCGGAAGTTTTCCGGGAGATGGCGTATCTGGATTAAGAGTTTGAAGACGGGAGATTGGAGATAAAAGATCAGAAAGAAAAAACGAAGGTGCGGTCGCACCTTCGTTTCTTTTTTCGTTGAATTTACTGGCCCGGAACGCCTTCCACGGTCAGCGCCTGGATCACGGCGTTCATATCGGCGCCCTTGGGAATCCAGTGGTCTCCCGGGATCACCGCTCCGTTGTACTGGGAACCTTGGATGGCGTTGATGAAGTCGTTGGTCTCAGTCAGGACTCCTGCCTGTTTCAGCAGGCCGGCTACCACGTCATTGGACGAACCGGCCGGAATCGAGACCTTGATGTAGTTTTCCGGGTCTGCCGGGCCGGAATAGCCGGCGCCTTCCGGCAGATCTGCCGCGCCGGGGTCTTCGGTGGTGATTTCCAAATCGGGAACGTTGGCATCCGCTTCGACCTGTGTGCCCTTGGCTTCGTTGGCATCCGGGTAACCCATGATCACATCGATCCTTGACCAGATCAGAAGCACGGCTACCGCCAGGATGATCAGCGCCACTAAAATGTCGCTGGTGTTATAAATAAAGTTCTTGATTGCACGCATGTTGTTACTCCTTAAATCCTGTTGTTTTCTTCTCTTTTTACTCCCATAAACTATATAATACCGCATTTTCGCCTTTTTCTCAAGTGCACCCGTCCGTGTATTTTATGAATCTTTTGTTACAAAACCCGGGCAAAAGCCGGAGCGGACTGACGCCGGAGCATTTTCCCCACTTTTACTCAGTCACAAAGTAAAAGTGGGGAAACAACCTGTGGATATTCCGCCGCCCTCGAAAACGCCTTTTTACTTTTTCACGAAGTAAAAAGGCATGGATGATGCGGCTTAGGAGTTTCGGTTCCCTCAACTTTTCCCGGTTTCTGTGGTATAATCTTCTCGGAAAGAGACAAAACCCGGAGAACAGGATTCGTCCGGGATGAATAAGGAGAGTGCAGAATGGATTATTTACAGAAAGCGAGAGATTATTTCAAGAACGATGTGTTTGCTTCCGCCACCACCGGCATCGAGATCGAGGCGGCCGAGCCCGGTTATGCCCGGGTCTCCCTGGAGATCGGTCCGAAGCATCTGAATGCGCTGGGAATCGTGATGGGCGGCGTGATCTTCACCATGGCGGATTATGCATTCGCCATCGCCTCCAACGTGGGGGATGAAACCGTGGTCACCATCAACAGCCAGATTTCCTATCTGGGGACGGCGAAGGGGAAGCGTCTCGTCGCCGAAGCGGTGCCGCTCAAGGACGGGCGGAGCACCTGTGTGTATGAGATCACCGTGTCGGATGACACCGGCGTGAAAGCCGCCGTCGTACAGGTCACCGGCTTTAAAAGGCGGTAATCGGAGACGGCCCGGCGGAATAAGGAGAATGCTCATGAAAGCGAAAAGAAACAAATTGGGAACAGTATTGTTGGTATTGTTGCTGGCGCTGCTGTTGGCGGCCTGCGGCACCCAGGGACCGGATGAAACCGGACAGGGAGATCCGCCGGAACCGGCGGAGGGACCGGTCTGGACAGCGGAAGGAATGCCCGTCCGGGTCCAATACGACCGGATGTGGGAGTACGGCGACTTTGCCGAATCGGAGGACCCGGAACTGATCGGCGGCCTGGTGGCGGCGCTGAAATCGCTGGAAGTGGGGGAACCGACGCAGATGATGGTAGAGGACTTTACGGATATCCTGACTTTCACATTGGAAGACGGCACCGAGTACCGGCTGGTGTTTGAAGAAAACATCTGGGTCAAGTCGGAGGAGGAACGGTATCTGGTGGAAGGCCTGGGAAACGTGAGGGCCCTGCTGGACCGGATGATGGATGAAGAATAAAGCCCATGGATAGAATGAAAGCCGGCACGCCGGCTTTTTTCTGTTAAAAAATCGTGACAAAAGCGGAAATACCTTTGGTTTTTGCCGAAACTATTGTATTATAGAAAGGTAGGAGACTTGAAAATGATCGAAATCAACATCGGAGCGGAGGAGCAGGAACAGCGGTTGGACCGCTTCCTGAAGAAGTTTCTTCCGAAGGCCTCCCTGGGCCATGTTTACAAGATCATACGGACGAAAGTCCGGGTCAACGGCAAGAAGGCAAAACCGGAGCAGTACCTGAAAAAAGGGGATGTGCTGGCGCTTTATCTGCCGGAGGACGCGCTGGAAGCGTTCCTGAAACCGGAGAAAGAAAACGCCCGCAGTGCGTCGCCCAGGCAGTTTACCGTGGTGTACGAAGACGAGAACCTCCTTCTGGTGAACAAGCCGGCCGGACTCCTGACCCATGGGGACCGGACCGAGAAGAAGAACACGCTGGTGAACCAGGTGCTGGATTACCTGGTTGATACCGGGGCTTACCGTTTTTCCCGGGTGAATACCTTCGTGCCGGCAACCGTGAACCGGCTGGACCGGAACACCTCCGGACTGGTGATTTTCGGGAAGAACAACCTGGCGCTGCAGTGCCTGAATGAGATGATCCGAAGCAAGGAAAGCATCGGGAAGTACTATCTGGCGGCGGCAAAGGGCGAACTGACGGAGGAGAGAACCCTTCGAAGCGTGATGGAAAAGGATGAGGAGAAGAACCGGATCCGGATCCTGGAGGGGGATGCCCCAAAAGGACGGGTGATGGAAACGGTGCTCCGTCCGGTGGCCTGCCGGAACGGATACAGCCTGGTGGAAGCGCAGCTGATCACCGGTCGGACTCATCAGATCCGGGCTCACATGGCTTCGGCGGGGCTGCATATCCTGGGAGATCCGAAATACGGGGACCTTTCCGTGAATAAGAAGATGAAAGAAAGCTTTGGGCTGACCGGCCAGTTCCTGCATGCGGGACGCCTGGCCTTTTGGGACTGCCCGGAAATGTTCCGCTATCTGGATGGAAAGGAATTCAGAGCGCCGCTGCCGGCGAAGCTGGAACGGATAAAACGAGAACTGTTTGAGGAAGAAAAGCAATATGAGTGACAAGATGGAAAAAGACATAGCAGTCGAAGAAAGCAAGAAACCGGAGAAAAAGGGAAGCACGGCATGGGAATGGGTGAAGACCATCGGGATCCCAATCGTCGTTGCACTGCTCATCCTGCAGGTCATACGGCCCACGCTGGTGCAGCAGCAGTCCATGATGCCCACGGTGCAGCCCAACAACTACCTGATCGTCTATAAGCTGGCGTATAAACTGGGAGGAGAACCCCAGAACGGGGACATCATCGTCTTCAAGAGCGGTTTGATGAACGAGAATGAAAAAGCGAAATATCTCATCAAGCGGGTCATCGCCAAGGGCGGGGACACGATTGAAATCACCGGCGGAGAGGTCTTCGTCAACGGTGAGCAGCAGGACGAACCCTACATCAACGGGGACTATACCCCCGGCGAGGTGCCGGAAACAGTGGTGCCGGATGGCTGCCTCTTCGTAATGGGGGACAACCGGCCCAACAGTACGGACAGCCGGAGCGAAGCGGTGGGCTTTGTTGACCAGGATACCGTAATGGGCAAGGTGGTGCTCCGACTGCTGCCGGTGAATGAGATCGGAAGCGTATATTAAAGGGGAGAAAATGGGAAAATTACTCAGTCAGAATAAAAAGGCCCGGCATGACTACTTCATCGAAGACACTTACGAGTGCGGGATCGCGCTGACGGGGACGGAAATCAAATCCGCCCGCCAGGGAAAGATCAACCTGAAGGACAGTTATGCCAAGGTCAAGGACGGGCAGGTGACCGTCTACAATATGCATATTGCGCCGTACGAGCAGGGGAACCGCTTCAACGTGGATTCGAGGCGACCCCGGAAGCTCCTGCTGCACAAGCGGGAGATTCGAAAGCTCATCGGCTACACGTCCCAGGACGGGCTCACGCTGGTGCCCCTCCGGGTGTATTTGAACGACCGGGGGCTGGCGAAGCTGGAGTTGGCCGTGGCCCGGGGCAAGAAAAATTACGATAAACGGGACGACATGGCGAAGAAGGATGCGGACCGGAAAATGCAGCAGATGATGAAGAAGAGATAAAAGACTTGAGACAAAAAAGCGCAGGAGTCATTGCTCCTGCGTTATTTTTTTTGGAAATCGTTAGGCTTCGTGTGTATTTACCTCGGGGACGCTCTCGCTCAGGGCTCTCACGCAGCGGTACATCTGCTCTGCCTTCGCCTGCGGCTCGCCAATCGCAGTGGACCGGCGTTCGAGACTGCCCCTGCGGCAAATCACACTCCGCTATATACGATTTCCATTAAGTATATTATCGTTCTGTCATTTACCTGCTCCGATACAGGAAGGTCACGGCCTGGGCGCGGGTGCAGGGGTCTGCGGGGGAGAAGGTGGTCTCCGAGGTGCCCTGGGTGATTCCCTTGTTGACTGCCCAGAGGACGGCCTGGTTGAAGTAATCCCCGGCAGTCACGTCACCGAAGGGGTTCGGTGTGCCCTCGACTGCCTGCGAACCGACGGAGCGCCACAGGAAGGTGACGACCTGACCGCGGTCCACGATGTCGTTCGGACTGAACGTAGTTTCCGAGGTACCGGCGGTGATTCCCTTCTGCACTGCCCAGAGGACAGCCTGGTAAAAGTAGTCGCCGCTGTTAACATCTGTGAAGGGATTGACCGCTGCAGTTGCTGCCGGAGAGCCGGCTGCCCGCCACAGGAAGGTGACCATCTGGGCACGGCTGCAGGAGATGTCCGGACCAAAGCGGATCGCGCTGTAGCCGCTGGTGATCTTCTGTGCAACAGCCCACTGAACCGATTCAGAAAAATAGGAGCCGGAGGGAACGTCCAGGAAGGCTTTCGAGAAATTGTCCAGCCCGTTGGCGATGCCCTGGGCGACCCTGTCCAGGCTGGCCTGGGAATAATCCGAAGCCCGGTCGCCGAGTTCCAGGTCCACGGAAGGAATCGTACTGTAGGAGGTCTGGGTCAGGTCGAGCGGCACGGAGCCCCCGCCGTTGATCTTCACGCCGGCATTCTGCAGGCCGGTGATCAGGCAGTTGCCCAGATAGTGGTGGTTCTGCCACTGGGAAGCCACCGGCTGCATGGCCCGATAGGAGGCCACATTGGGCACGCTGCAATAAAATGCCCCCTTATTGCTCGTGGTGGAGTCGTAATGGAGGGAGATGTGGCAGTCGGCCACATTGTTGGCGATAACGGTCCGGGCCACGTTGTCCAGCTGGACGTCGCCGGTTTCCCGGATCATCAATACATCATAACCGCGGGCGAGCAGCACGTTTTTGAGGGTCAGAGCCTCCTTCAGTACAACGGCCGCTTCGGTCGTTCCGTCCAGCATGGTGGTGCCGTAAGCCACTGCGGTGGCGTAGGTGGCGCCGGCTGCTGTGCTGCCGCCGGTCACTTTCGGAGAACCGTCCGGGTGGCAGAGGGTCTTCACGCTGGCGCCCCCCTGGGTGCCGTGGCCGGCGTTGATGCAGACCGTCAGGCCTTTCTTCGGCGTGACGTTGGTATAGTAGACGACCGCTGTCCCGCTGTGGATCTTGGAAAAGCCGGCGTACTGCCAGCCGGGATCCAGGGTTACGGCCCAGGTATCGTAGGCGAAGGCCGGTACGGTTCCCAGTCCGGTCATGCCAAGCGCGACCAGCAGAGCCAGCATCAGGGTCATCTTTCCTTTCAATATATTTCGGTTTTTTTTCATTTTCATTTCACCCCTTTGAAGTTTTGCTGAATATAGTATAATACAAATGAGAGAAGAGTCCAAATGAAAATTTGGACAGACCGGAGCTTCCGGCGGGCCTGCGAGCCACACCGGGGGAAAGGAAAGGAGGAAACAACATGTTCAAAAAGGAGAGCCTGCTACTGGGACTGCTGATCACCACGGCAGCGGCGGTAGTCGCGATTCCGGTGGGCATCATGACGGCCCTGACAGCGGAGAAAATGGTGGAAGACAAGCAGAAAGAGGCATAACGGAGACCTGCTGCGGAAGAAAGAAGAAAATTGGATATCGTGTAAATAATTTACAGAAACCCCTTGACGCAATCCATATATTGGTATAATATCAATATAAAAACAGCGATATATTTGCGGAAAGGGGTTTTTATGCAATTTGATGCATTCAAGGAAAGCATTCTCGATCATCTCCGGGAGTACCTGCCGGAGGAGTACGGGGATGCCCGGATCCAAGTGGAAGAGGTTACAAAGCTGGACAAAACCTATCGGGCCCTGACGGTGTGCAGGAAGGGGAGCAACATCGTGCCCATGATCGATCTGGACGGCCTGTATGAGCGGTTCTGCGAAGAATCGGGCGGCCTTCTGGAGAAGATTACCCGGGGAATCGCGGAGGGGGTCGTCCGGGAGATCCGGTGGAAGGAATCCCTGGAGGATGATTTCTACCTGGATTACGAAACGGCCAGGGAGCGGCTGTTCATCCGGGTCAGCGATGCGGAGATGAACCGGAGGATGCTGGAGGATCTTCCGCACCGGGTCATCGAAGGGCTGGCACTCACCTGCCACCTGTTTTTCATCACTGAGGACCGGCATCTGTATACCACGGCTGTGACGAGGGATCTCTGCAGCGATTACGGAATCACCGAGGAGGAGCTGATAGAGGAAGCCCTTCAGAACAGCCCGAAGGTCTTTCCGCCGCGTTTCCAGGCTCTGGACGAGAGGATCCGGGAACTGGAAGGAGAGGATGATGTGATCCGGATCACGCCCCGTTCCGGCCCGAAACTGTACGAACTCACCAATCGGGAGCAGATCAACGGAGCTTCGGCGCTGTTTTATCCCGGGATGATGGAGGAAATCGCCCACCTGCTGGAGGACAGTTATTTTATCCTGCCCAGTTCCGTTCACGAGGTGATGATCCTGCCGGAAGAGGAGGAAACGGATACGTTTATGCTGAAGGAAATCGTTCGCGGCGCCAATATGCAGTGCCTGGGAGACGGAGACCGTCTGTCGGACGATGTGTTCCATTATGACATGAAGGAAAAGCTCTTTGAAACGGTGGACAACTGGCAGCGGCGGACCGGTCATTATCTGAACTGAAACGGACGGGCCGAAGGGTTTTCTCGTTGACAGAGCGGCCCGAAAACAATATAATATAAGTGTTAACAACATTGAATAAATCCCGGAAGATGGGTCCGAGAGAGACCGCGGAAGCGGCGCCGAAGGGGCAAGGTGCAACAACTCTCAGGCAAAAGGATCGGATCCGGACGGAACTCTGGAGAACTGCTGGGCAGTACCGAAGAGGCAATCTCCACCCGGAGAGAATCTTTCAGGTTGACACGACGGAGGCGCACTTGTTTAAAGTGCGCTGTTTTTATTGCCAAAAAGTTAACAAAAGGAGAGATATCTATGGAGAAAAAAACACCCCTTTACGACACTCACGTGAAATACGGAGGATCGATCGTGGAATTCGGCGGCTTCCTGCTCCCGGTCCAGTATGAGACCGGCATCAAGAAGGAGCACATGGCGGTCCGGACCCAGTGCGGCCTGTTCGATGTATCCCACATGGGTGAGATCCTGGTGCAGGGTCCGAAAGCGCTGGATTACCTGAACTACGTCCTGACCAATGACTTCAACGGCATGAAAGACGGGCGGGCACGTTACAGCCCCATGTGCAACGAAAACGGCGGCACGGTGGACGACCTGATCGTCTACAAGAGAGGCGACAACGACTACTTCGTAGTAGTTAACGCCGCCAACAAGGACAAGGACTATGCCTGGATGAAGGACAAGGAAGCGGAAGGCGTGGAAGTCACGGACGTTTCCGACCAGTACGGCCAGCTGGCCCTGCAGGGACCGAAAGCACAGGAGATCCTGGAGAAACTGGTGCCGGCGGACATGATCCCGGCCGGGTACTATACCGCCAACTTTGAGGGCGAGATCAACGGCATCCCCTGCATCATCTCCCGTACCGGCTACACCGGTGAAGACGGGTTCGAGATCTACATGGCGGCGGACAAGGCGCCGGAATTCTGGGAGACCCTGATGGAAGCAGGGAAAGAGGAAGACCTGATCCCCTGCGGACTGGGCGCCCGGGACACCCTGCGGCTGGAAGCGTCCATGCCCCTGTACGGCCATGAAATGAACGATGAGATTTCCCCGAAGACCGCCGGGCTGGGCTTTGCGGTGAAAATGGACAAACCGGAATTCATCGGCAAGGAAGCCATGGAGGCAGCCATGCCCCTGAAGGAAAAGAGAGTCGGCCTGAAAGCCGTCAGCAGAGGCATCCTGCGGGAACACTGCGAGGTCTTCAACGACGGTAAACTGGTGGGCCACACCACTTCCGGGACCTTCATGCCTTACCTGGGCGGGTCCTACGCAATGGCGATCCTGGATGCGGATCAGACGGAAGTCGGAAACAAACTGCAGGTGGTCGTCCGCGGACGGTCCATCGACGTGGAAGTCGTTCCGCTCCCGTTCTATAAAAGAGATCAGAAATAGTTTTAAATAACAAAGGAGGAATACATTATGATCGATCCGAAAGAACTGAAGTATACCAAGACCCATGAGTGGGTACGTTATGAAGGAGACGCCGCTTTTGTGGGCATCAGCGACTATGCGCAGCACGCGCTGGGCGACCTGGTCTTCGTGAATCTGCCGGAACCCGGCGATGAAGTGGAAGCCGGCGAACCTTTCGGCGATGTGGAATCCGTTAAGGCGGTATCCGACCTGTTCTCCCCGGTTTCCGGTGAAGTACTGGAAATCAATGAAGAACTGTTGGATGCTCCGCAGCTGATCAACGAACAGCCGTATGAAGCCTGGTTCATCAAAGTCGGCGGAATCACCGGCGAAGAAGAAATGATGGACGCTGAAAGATACGATGCATTTTGTGAGGAAGAAGAAGGGAACGAATAATGGCAACCTATATCCCAAATACAAAAGACGAGCAGCAAAGCATGCTCCGGGAGATCGGGTACCAAAGCTTTGACGACCTGTTCCATGACGTGCCGAAAGAGGCCCGGGTACAGGGCGAGCTGGACCTGCCCGAAGGGAAATCCGAACTGGAAGTCCGCCGGATCATGGAAGGAATGGCGGAGAAGAACTTCGTGTTCGACACCATCCTCCGGGGTGCCGGTTCCTACAACCACTACGTGCCTGCTGCAGTAAATGAGATCGCGGACAAGGAGGAATTCCTGACGGCGTACACTCCGTATCAGGCGGAGATCAGCCAGGGGATCCTGCAGTCGATCTTTGAATACCAGACCATGATCGCGGAACTGACCGGGATGGAAGTGGCCAACGCTTCCCTCTACGACGGAGCTTCCGCGGCGGCGGAAGCCTGCGGGATGTGCAAAGACCGCAAGCGTTCCACCATCTATGTCTCCGACGCAGTGGATCCGAGGATCCTCAGCGTGGTCCGGACCTATTCCTTCGGGAAGGGAACGGAAGTGAAGACCGTGAAAACCGCGGACGGCGCAACCGACCTGTCCGCATTGAAAGAAGCACTGGCGGCAGATCCCCAGGCGGCCTGCTTCCTGATGCAGTACCCGAACTTCTACGGGATCGTGGAAGATGCGGACGCCATCGCGGCGGCCGTCCATGAAGCCGGCGCACAGCTCATCATGAGCGTGAATCCCATCGCCCTGGGCATTTTAAAAACACCGGGCGAGATCGGCGCGGACATCGTCGTGGGCGACGGACAGCCGCTGGGACTGGGACTGGCCTTCGGCGGCCCGTACCTGGGCATCCTGGCAGCCAGCCAGAAGAATATGAGAAAAGTTGTCGGACGTCTGATCGGTGAAACCGTGGACTCCCAGGGCGAGCGGGGCTTCGTGCTGACGCTGCAAGCCCGGGAACAGCACATCCGCCGGGAGAAGGCGTCCAGCAATATCTGCTCCAACCAGGCGCTCTGCGCGCTGAAAGCATCCATCTACATGTCCACCGTCGGCCCCCAGGGGATCCGTCAGGTGGCGGAACTGTGTACTTCCAAAGCTCATTACCTGGCAGCGGAATTCGAAAAGATCGGGCTGAAGACCGTTTACGGCGGCGAGTTCTTCCATGAATTCGTGACTTCCTGCCCGGATGCGGACCAGCTGCTGGAAGCCCTGGAGCGGGAAGGCATCCTGGGCGGGCTGAAACTGTCCGATCAGGAAATCCTCTGGTGCGTCACCGAACTGGTGAGCAAGGAGGACATGGATGACACGGTTCGCATTGCGAAGGAGGTGATCGGCGCATGAAACTGATTTTTGAAAAGAGCGTACCGGGCAGAGGTCAGCAGATTTTCCCGGAATGCGATGTGGCAGTGACCCTGCCGAAGGTGCCGATGCGCCAGACGGCTCCCCGTCTGCCGGAAATCTCGGAAAACGAGATGGGCCGTCACTACACGGAACTGGCTAAGAGAGCCCACGGCCTGAACGACGGGTTCTATCCGCTGGGTTCCTGCACCATGAAGCATAATCCCCGGATCAATGAGCAGATGGCTGCTTTACCGGGATTTGCAAAACTGCACCCCCTGCAGCCGGAATGGTCCCTGGAAGGGGCGCTGGAAGCCATCGCCACCCTGGAACAGGATCTCTGCGAGATCACCGGGATGGACGGCTTTACCCTGCAGCCGGCGGCCGGCGCACAGGGTGAATTCACCGGGCTTCTGCTGATCAAGGCATACCATACCCACCGGAAGGACGATGCGAGAACCGAGATTCTGATCCCGGATTCCGCCCATGGCACCAACCCCGCCAGCGCAACGATGGCCGGGTACAAAACCGTGGAGATCAAGTCGGACGAAAAGGGCATGGTGGATCTGGAAGACCTGAAGGCCCACCTCAGCGAAAAGACCGCGGGTCTGATGCTGACGAACCCCAACACGGTGGGAATCTTTGACGACAATATCATGGAGATCACCCGGCTGGTACACGAAGCCGGCGGCCTGTGCTACTATGATGGGGCCAACCTCAATGCGGTGGTCGGCCTGGTTCGTCCGGGGGACATCGGTTTTGACGTTGTCCACCTGAACCTGCACAAGACCTTCTCCTGTCCTCATGGCGGCGGCGGCCCCGGAAGCGGTCCCTGCGGCTGCAAGAAGGACCTCGTTCCCTTCCTGCCGGGCAGACATACCGGCGAAGAGGGATTCCGGCGGGAAGCCGAGAGCATCGGCGACATGACCGGATTCTACGGGAACTTCCTGGTATACATCAAGGCGCTGACCTACATCCTTTCCCTGGGGAAGGAAGGCATTCCGGACATCGCCCGGAACGCGGTGCTCAACGCCAACTACATGATGGAAAAACTGAAAGCGTACTATCCGGTGGCTTACGACCGGACCTGCATGCATGAATTCGTGCTGAGTCTGGAAAAGATCCACAAGGAAAACCATGTATCGGCGCTGGATGTGGCGAAAGCCCTGCTGGACTTCGGCATTCATCCGCCTACCATGTACTTCCCGCTGATCGTTCACGAAGCGCTGATGATCGAGCCGACCGAAACGGAATCCAGGGAAACCATGGACGGCGTGATCGACGCTTTCATCCAGATTTACAACGAGATCATCGACAATCCGCAGGCAGTGGCTGCTTCACCGGTGACAACGCCCGTGCGGCGGCTGGATGAAGTCAAGGCTGCCCGTGAACCGGTTCTCCGGTATAAGTTTGGAGAATGAATATGAAAGAGCTGGAATGGGTCCGGACGGACTGTACCGATCCCTGGATCAATCTGGCAATGGAGGAATACCTGACTTTCCGGGCAAGGGAGGGTCAGGTCCTCCTGTTTCTATGGCAGAATGCCCGGACGGTGGTCATAGGACGGAACCAGGATCCCTGGCGGGAATGCCGGGTGGAGACCATGAAAGAGGAAGGCTGCAGGCTGGCCCGGCGCATTTCCGGCGGCGGCGCGGTCTACCATGACCTGGGGAATCTGAATTTCACTTTTATCGCCCGGGACGGCTGGTTTGATGTGAACCGGCAGACCGAGGTGATTCTGCAGGCGGTCCGGAAGCTGGGGATCGATGTGGAAAAGAACGGACGAAACGATCTGACAGCGGAGGGGCGGAAATTCTCCGGCCATGCCTATTACCAAAGCGGCCCGTACCGGTACCACCATGGGACGATCATGATGGACGTGGACGGGGATGAACTGGCGAAATACCTGAATGTTTCGGCGGCAAAGCTGGCCTCGAAAGGGGTGGCGTCCGTCCGGTCCCGTGTGGCGAATCTGACGGAGTTTTGTCCGGGGCTGACCCGGGCGGATATGGAACGGAGCCTGCTGGAAGCGTATGAAGAGGTGTACGGGCAAACGGGCAGGGAAACCGCCCTGCCGGAGCGGTCCGACCCGGAACTGCAGGCTCTGATTGAAAAGTACTCCTCGGAGGAGTGGCGGTACGGCCGGAAGATCCCCTTCGGCGTTTCCTTTGAAGGACGGTTCGAATGGGGAGGGGCGGAAGCCCGCATCGAAGCGAAAGGCGGCCGGATCCGGGAAGTGAGGATCTATACCGACGCCCTGGATACGGAACTGTTCCGGAAGATGGAAGAAGATTTGAAGGGCGCCCGGTACGACCGGGAGACCCTGAAGAGAAAGGCGGAAGAATACCGGGAAGAGGAGCCCCCGCGGGCGGTGCTGGAAATGATCGTCCGGCAGATGCAGTAAGACAAAAGGAGGCCGATTATGGCAGAAGGATATCAGTTTGACCTCATTGTGCTGGGGGCCGGCCCCGGCGGATACGAGGCCGCCTTTGAGGCGGCGGAAAAAGGAATGAAAACAGCGCTGGTGGAAAAGGACCAGGTGGGCGGCACCTGCCTGAACCGGGGCTGCATTCCCACGAAGGCCCTCATGCGTTCGGCGGAGACTTACCGGGCGGCCCGGGAGTCCGCGGAACTGGGAGTGGAAGCCGACGACGTTCGTTTCGACCCCGTACGGATGATGGAACGAAAGGAAGAAGTGACCCGGACCCTACGGGACGGGATCCTGGGCATGGCAAAAAAGAAAAAAGTGGCACTGTATACGGCAAAGGGCTGCATTACCGGCGCCCACGAAGTGCTGCTGGACGATGAAGAAGGACAGACCCTGACCGGCGCGAATATCCTGGTGGCAACCGGTTCCAGACCGGCCATCCCGCCGATTCCCGGAGCGGACCTGCCCGGAGTGATGACCAGCGACGAGCTGCTGGATCTGAGAGAGCCGCTGGAGTCTCTCCTAATCATCGGGGGCGGCGTCATCGGTGCGGAATTCGCCGTGATCCACCACGACCTGGGGGCGGAAGTGACCGTCGTGGAGGCGCTGGATCGTCTCCTGCCCACGCTGGACAAGGAACTGGGCCGTGGACTGGCGATGAACTTCAAGAAACAGGGCATCGACGTCCATACGGCTGCGCGGGTGGAAGCCATCGAAGCCCGGGGCGGCAAACTGGCCTGCCGGTATACGGAGAAGAGCGGAACCATTGAAACCGAGGCGGAGAAGATCCTGATCTGCACCGGCCGGAAACCGGTGACAGAGGGCGTGTTCTCGGAAGAAGTGCTGGCATCCGCACCGCTGCTCACGGAGCGGGGTTTCCTGGCGGTGGATGAAAACTATCGGACCGCCATTCCGTCCATTTACGGCATCGGCGACGTGACCGGCGGCATCATGCTGGCCCATGCGGCAACGGCGGAAGGCCGGAATGCGGTGGCGGTGATGCTGGGCGAAGAACCGAAGATCCGGATGGAAACCGTGCCCGGCTGCATCTTCACTTCTCCAGAGATCGCCCAGGTGGGCATGACCCAGGACGAAGCGAAAACCGCAGGGATCGAAGTGATCACGAAGAAGTACCCCATGTCGGCCAACGGGAAGACCCTGATCGAGGGTCTGGACCGGGGGACTGTCAAGCTGGTCGCCCGTAAGGAGGACAACGTGCTGATCGGCGCCTCCCTGATGTGCGGCAGGGCTTCCGATATCGTGGGTGAACTGTCCCTGGCCATCAGCAGCGGACTGACCCTGGAGGACTTCGCCGACACGATCCATCCCCACCCAACCTTCGTGGAAGCGCTGAGCGAGTGCGCCAGAGGCTGATAATTACGCTTTGATTACATTTGAAAAAAGATATTGCACTTTTTTGTCCGGTGAGTACAATAGATGTATAGCGGACATGGGGATGACCTGGTTTCGACGGGGGTATAGAAGCATGTTAAGCGAGCCGTTGCGCCGAGCAACGTAAAAAGCGGCAACCTAAAAATAAAAGACAAAGATAACTTTGCATTAGCTGCCTAGTTGCGGCTCGTCCGGCTCAGGTCACCTGCAGCCTGAGACCCGGGCGTCATTCATGCAGGAAAACGGCGTGCCCACTCCTTTAAGCACGGCGGACTAAAAGGATAGTTGAAGGGGAAGTTTGCTTTTGGACGTCCC
>JAFWFI010000078.1 GCA_017515705.1 Bacillota bacterium | reverse complement strand
GCCCATCACCAGATCCGCCATCCGGTCTTCCCCGTTCACGGTGAAGGATGCCGGGATCTGGCCGCTGCCCGCCGTGATGGCGACTTCCACGACCGTGCCGCTGCGCAGCTTCCTGCTTCCGTTCGCTTCCAGCGTGCCGTTTTCCAGTTCCAGCGTGCCGACGGTCAGTTCGTAATCCGCTGTCACCGTGCCCTCGCCTTCCTTTTCCAGGGTCAGGTCATTGCTGCCCCGGCGGAAGGTGGCGTTGACGGTCACGTCTTCGGTCACGTTCTTCAGCGTCAGTTCGTTCCCGTCGTCAGTGTAGTCTTTATAGCTTGCCGGGGAAATTTCCCAATCGTACAGCGTGCTTCCCGCATCCGGCTTCGCCGTCAGGGTCAGGCTGCTGCCCTCCGGTACGGTGAAGGTCTCGCTGTCGGACATTTCCACGGTGTCCGTGCCGACTTCCACGGTGCCCCAGCCGTGTTCATAGCTGTTGGTGATGACTGTCACTTCGCAGGTCGGCTGTGTCTTGAAGGAGACGGCTGCCGCCGCATCTTCCAGTCCGGCCGGGATCGTGCAGATCGCATCCGAAGCGGTGGCGTTCGTCAGGCCGCTCCAGCCTTCCACCGAGTAGTTTTCATCCGGTACTGCCAGCGCTGTGACAGTCTGGTCTGCCGGGGCTTCGATCGTGTACTTCCCGTTTTCATCCGGTGTCACCGGTTCCGCGGGCACGAGCCCGTTCACCAGGAAGGTCACCCTGCCGTGTTCGCCGGCGGTGATCGTCACGGTGCGATCCGGTACCTCGAAGCTGACCTTCACGTCCACGCTGTCCTGGACATCGGTCAGGGTCAGTTCATTATCGGTACAGGTCTCATAGCCGTCCTGTTCCTCGCCGTCTATGGTCACGGTCCACTTCGTTACCTTGGCGTAGGTGTCCGGAACGGCGGTGAAGGTCACATCCGTGCCCTTGGCCACGCTTTCGCCGCTGGTGAGCGTCCCGCTGGAGGTTTCCGCCGTGATGGCGCCCGGGCCTTCCTTGTCGAAGCTCACTTCGCAGATCTTCGCACGGGTAAAGGTGGCCCATACGTTGTAGCGGCCCAGTTTTTCCGTGGTGAAGGTCATGGTCTCATCGCCTTCTGTCTTCTGGCCGTTGATGTACCAGGTGTCCACTTCGTATTCCGGAGCCGGCGTCGCCGTGAAGGTCACTTCCGTATTCTTCGGAACCGGTGTTCCATCCGGGTTGGCGACCTTGGCTGCGCTGATGGTACCGCCGGTTGCCAATTCACCCGGATTGTACCCTACGATGGCGTCGTCGGAGAGCCGGATCCGGATCGCCTTTTCAAACGGCGTCCCATCTCCGCTCATATATTTTGCCCACAGAAGGAGCTCGCCGGCTCCCGCTATGCCGGTCTCGTTGGGGTCAATGGTGAGGATGCCCCTGCCGGGAACATTCGGGTCTGCTTCCACCTTTGTCCGGATGTAGGTGCCGCCGGTCTGCTTCCAGGTAATCTCCGGGTTTTCCAGCACGCTGTCGTCATCCATGGTGATCTCTGCATCGAAGGTCCAGGACCTGGGTTCTCCGTTCAGGGTATTGTGATTCAGCATGTAGCTCCCGTCACCGGAAGGTATTTCCGCCGCACAGGTAATGTCGATCGTCTTCGGCTGCGGTATCACGCTCACCGGAATGTTTACCCGGCCGAGTTCGGTTTTGTTTTGTCCCGCACCGACGTAAGAGATCACTGTCACCGTGTATTTCTTTTCACCAAACGCCGCGTTATTGTTCGCCGTAACGGAAGCCGTCGACGCCGGCGTGCCGGGGGTCAGGACAAGGCCTTCCGTCGATCCGCTCGAATCGGCTGCGGACAAGGTCCATTCGTATCCGGTCGGCATCGTTCCGGTATAGGAAGTGCTGATATCCTTGCTCTTCCCGCGGATCAGGATGATTTCATCCGGCATTGCCGATAAATCGCCGCGTATATAATTCGTATCCCGGACTTCCATCGGTATATCCAGGGTATCGCTTTCGGTAAAGAAGACTCTCAGGGTGTATTCGCCGATCTCAAGGTCTTTCAGTTTTTCATTCTCTGCGGAGAAATCGAAGACCAGCTTGCCGGTCACACCGTCTTCATTCAGCGTGTATGTATAGTCGTTGCCATACTCTAAAGCGACAGTCTCTGCACCGGCGCCTGTATCCAGTTCCACCCCGGATACGCTGTTTTGGGCATCCGGTTCAAAGAGCCCGGGCACGCCCATCTCCGTCGGCGGCGTCAGCTTCGTGATCGTATTGTTCGTATCATTGCCAGACTTATCAAAGATCAGTTTCTCCGGTACCGCTTTCGCATCAGTGGAGGTGGCATAGAATTTGACATACTCCTTGGCAGGATTTGCGACCACACTGGATTGGACCACTGCATCGCCTGCTTTGGACCCTACATCCTCCTTCCAGCCGATGCCGTAAGGCAGTTCCGTAGAGTCGCTGTAATACGTCACCGAATTCGCTTCCAGTACATCTCCCTTGCTGAATAAGGTCAGAGCACTTACATTTGTCAGTTTGATATCCTTTGCAGATAAAGCCAGTTCCTCATTATTGACACTTACTGTCAAAGTCCCGCTTCCATCACTGCGCAGATCTAAATCTCTTTTTACATCCTGACCGTCTGCAGGCACTTTAAGAGTGAATGGCGTACTGGTGGTTTCGGTCGAAGCGATCAGGTAATTATCGCCTTTCAAAATGATTGGGTAATCTTTGGCGCAAAGATTCACATGAGTCAGATTATCCAGGGTCAACGATCTTATGCCTGTATTTTCGGCATAGGTTTGGGCAGCTTCGTCACTGAAGATCCGTCCGTTTGCATAAATAGCTCCCCGGGTGGCGTTTGTGATGTCCCCGCTTACCGATCCGGAGACCGCGTAATCCAATGGTGTTGGATTCTCAACTGCCTCGGCGTTATAGCCATAATGATCCTGTCCTTTCTTCTTGAATGTTAGTCGAGTGAAATACAGATATGGGGCATCGTTGTAATAAAGGTTTTCCGCAATTACAACCGCACCTTCGGGCAATGATTTCGTTGTTGTAGACAATTCCGGCATAGAAATCACTTGAATTCCATTTTCTGGCTTATCATTGTCGATATAGTAATACCACCCACAGTATGTCGTGCCTTGGGAGTAGAGTTTGTCCTCCAATACGTTATGGGAATACCAGACACCATTATCACCTGCCGGATATTTCACTGACAGAATCATCTCATCGCTTTTGCCGTCACCCGACAGCGGACTGAGTCGAATGTACGCACGTTTTCCCTGTGGATCAATGCTTGAACCGCCTTTGTCGACAAGATCGTATTTATCACCCGCAGTATCTTCACTGCTATAATCATCCGTCAATTTGGAATACGTTTTATAGGTGGTCGCATAATCATCCATATAGCTGCCGCTGCTGACTCCAACCCGGCACATATACCCTTCCGGATAGTAGGCTTGTATTTCTTGATTGTTTAAAAAATTAACCGCCTTGGAAACGCCGGACACTTCCAAAACTCCGCCAAAACACTTAATGTCTCCGACAAGACACAACCCGAATGCATGATCCGAAGAAGTATTGGTAAAGGTTGCCTCTCCTCCATAAATCTCAGCTTCCCCTAGTTCAGCTGTGTAGTAACTGTCTCCTATGACTTGCAGCGTCGGGGAATGAGACTTGTTATTCTTCAAGCCAACGGTCAGAGTACTGGCAGCAAAAACGGTTTGGGCCCTTCCGGTCCTGTCTGAAGATTCGACCTTCACCTGCACCGTATTCCGAAGTGTTAGATTCTTTGTGATCTGGACCGTGGCATACTCATTGGAACAAGGTCCTTTGATCTCCAGCGTACCGTTGCCGCGGAAGACTACATCCCCATCTGCCGCAACAGCGGCCTCTTTGCTATTTTGATTCAGCGTATTATCTCCCGCAACCGTCAGAATAACTTCCCCGGATGCCAATGCAAACAGCGGCCCTGCGTCTTTATCGGCTTCCGATTCGATCGTCAGGGAATCCAGGGTCAGGCTTCCCGCCGCATCCGTCGCGACGATGCGCAGCTTCGGCGCCAGTTCCTGGTTATTCGTTCCGCTGAGCGTCAGTCCCATACGGGAGATCGTCAGCGTCTGAGCGACGGTATCGTAGGACCAGCCGACGCCCGACAGGTTGGAAATATCCACGCCATTGACTTTCACGCCGATATCCTTCAGTTTGACGGTGATCTCCTGATTCTCCGTCAGATTCGTGATGGAATAGACGCCGGCAGCGCTGTCATAGGTATAGGTCGTGTCGCCAACTTCAAACCCCTCTGCCGTAAACGGATGGCCGTTCGCATAGACCGTATCCACCAATGTCAGGGTACCGCCCGACAGTTTGAACTTAAAGTCATCGCCGGATTCCACGCTGGTGATATAGCCGCTTTCCGGATTCACGGTCAGCTGATTCAGCTTTTCACTGATGGTGGGCCAGGAAACCGTGTTGTACGTGGTGGAGGAGAATACCGGACGGAACTCATAATTCCGGTCAACCCCCGGAATCGTATACCGCAGGGAGGTGGCCGGGCTCTTGACCGCAGTACCGCCCTCCGGCGTGGTTTCCCAATAGGATACCGTTGTTCCCTGGGCCGGTCTTACCAGTATCGTCAGGTCGTCTCCGTCATGGACTTTGACCACTTCCCGGCCATCGTCCGTCGGGGCCGACGCATATCCGCCTTCCGGCAGGGTGGGCTCATAGGTCCCCTGGCCGTCGATGTTGGCCATCGTGACGGTATGGATGCTCTTTTCCTTCAGGTAAACCGTCAGCGTATCGTTTCCGTTCAGTGCCGGGATCGTATAGGTGGCGCCGGTGGAATACAGTTCCACAAACGGCACGTCCAGTTTTTTCACCTTTCCGTTGAACGGTGCAGTAAAGTAATAGTCCGTGTTGTCCACTTCGTTTGTGAACACGTAGGATCTGCCTCTCTGGACCTTGCCGTCCCCGGGAATCTCCATCGCCAGGGGATCCGTTGTCGGGCTGGTAAATACGTTCGTTCCCGAAGCGGTCCACCCTTCCAGGTCCACCCAGTCGGGAGCTTCGATCTGTACCGTGACCGGAGTGCCTCCCGGTACCGCCGGGATGGTTTTGGTCCGTTCATCTGTATTGAACCGGAACGTTTCGACCCTGTCGCCGACATAGTACGTGATAGCCGCATTGGGCAGCTTTTCGGCGGCGCTGTCCGCCGTGTAATCAAAGGCCAGCGTCAAATCGTATTTTTCCTGTTCTGTCCACCCGTATACCGTGGTGTCCTGATCCAAAGTCAGGGTGTACGTCCCCGTGTCATAGTCCGCCGTTCCCTGAGATCCCGTGGAAGCGTACTGCCGGCTGGCATCCCAGACATAACCGTCTGCCGGCGCTATCGTGATCTCGGTACCTCCTTTGATCCGGTTGCCGGACCGGGCTGTGGCGGTAATGCCGTCTTCATTTATATAGGTGGCAATCAGGCCGTCGGCATTATTGCCGTCGATGTAGTTGAACACGTAGCCGTCCCGTTCGAAAACGGCGTAGAGGGAGCAGCTGATGCCGGGCATATAGAAGTCGAATGTGCTTTCCATCTGCCCGCTGTCCTCGTTGTTGTATGCAGTGCCCAGACCCTGCTCCGTATAGCGCCATTCCTTGAAGTGGTACCCTTCCTTCGCCTTCGCTTCGAAGGTAAAGTGCGAATTCAGGCGGATTACGCTGCCGCTGGTCAACGTGGGATCGCTGCAGGTCAGGGTCCCTCCGCCTTCGTCGCCAATAGCGCCGAAGGTCAGGGTGTTCTGCTTGATGGCGAACTGGACTTCTATGGTGGTCGGCTCTGCCAGCATGGTGTGCACCAGGGTGCTGCCGGTATTGTTTTGGGCAATGCCGTTGACGTACCAGTCATAGATTTCATACCCGTCGTCCGGCTGGGCGCTGAAAATCATCCGGACGCCGGACTGGATCTCCTTGGTAAAGGAATGAACGGTATCATCCAGCGGCCCGGTGGCAACATCCACCTGCGGAGACAACATAAAGACTTTCCCCACGTTCAGGCCGGCAAAAGGCCGCGCTCCCACGCTTAACGTATGGGTCGCCCCCAGGACGGTGAGTTGTCCGGCCCGGTATTGGATCTTGTAATTGGCCAGCTGTACAGTTCCGGTGATGGAATAGGCTCCGCAGAGTTTCCGGACCTGGTTCTTCTGGAATTCTTTCCCGGCACTGTTGCGGAATACCGGACCTATGCTGGAATCGCTCTCGTTAAATACCTCTCCGGTAATATCACAGTCCGCCCAGCTGCCGTTTACCAGACTCAGCTGGGAGAAGGTGATATCCTCCGCCGCTTCGGTCTGGGACTCGCCGGCAGTCAGGTCCAGCGGGATCTGCAGGGTCACCGGCCGGGGCAGGACTTCGAACGATCCGTAGGCCGTATTGCCGTCTTTCGTCATGGACAGCAGATAAACCCCGGCGCCGATCCCATCCTGCAGGATATAGGAATCTGTTTTATTGTTCAGTTTGATGAAGTCCGATTGGTTGCTTCCAAAGAGCGCGAACCGGTGTACCGTATCGAATTCGGAAACCGCTCCGTCCACCGGAGCCGTAAAGTACCAGTTGACGTCATCCTCATCCGTATAGAAGTAAGGCTGTCCTGCAACCACGTCCGTCCCGGAGGAATAAGCCGTCGCTCCGGACAGCATTGCCCGGCTCAGGGGCGCCGCCCGATAGGCCGTGATGCCATTTGCATCCGTCCTCACATTGTCCGCCTCCGTGGCTCCGCCGCTCTTGGTGACCTTCCGGAAAAGGATCTCCGCCTGGTCGCCGTAGGTCACAGAAACGGGCATGCTGATATCGTAATCGGCTTCCCTCTGGGAAAGGTACAGCACCTCCGTACTGCAGGATTTGAAAATGAAGGAGCCCGAATAGTAGACTTCTACATTATACATTCCTTCCGGCAATTCATCGTCCAGAATGGCCACTGCCGTTCCTTCCGCACTCAGGGCGGTGGAATACTGGTAGACCTGCCCGGTCGCCGTGGACGTTAAGTTGAAGTTTACGCTTCCTCCCGGGATCGAGGCGCTGTCGCTGTGGGCATTGGCCACCTTGGCATAAAGCTGGATCCCGCCGTTGGTCATGTCGGTAACGGAAGCTTCCTCGATCACGCTGGTCCGTTTGTCATGGATCAGCGTTACCGTATCCGAATAGGCGGTAATGGCCGCATTGTCCGCCTTGGTGATCACGTTCGCCCTGCACCGGTAATCCCCTGCAGTACTTCCTCCGGCAGAGGCAAAGGTCAGGGTCTTGTTGGTCTCACCGATCAGATCCTCCCAGGCGCCCTTGTTTTTCTTCTGCCACTGGTACGAGACCGTGGAGTAGTAATTCGCTATGGATTCCCCCCCGGGTCCGGTGATCGACGCCGTCAGGTATTCGTTTTTATCCGGATAGACCTGAAGTTTCCCGTCCTGCTCGTTGTCGGATTCCGAGATGGTGATATTCGGGTAACCGTTTGCCGCCCGGGTCCGGGCTGTCGTCAGGGCTGAAGGAGTGGAAAGGGGAGGCATTGGCGCCGGCCGTTCCACCTGGATCGCATATTGATACTCCGTGTAAGGTGTCAGATTCGTATCCTCAAAGAAGTATTCCTTGTAGGAAACCCCGTCTTTCTTTTTGACCTGATAATGATCCGCATCACCCGGTCTGATCCGGGCGATCTCCTGAATACCGCCTCCTACCGGGAAATCAAAATACTTGTGGATGATGAATTCCGATGCCGTCCCGTCATAAGTCCAGGTCAGCACGTTGGTGTCGCTGGTGGTGCGGTCGTAATCCTGCTGGAAATCATCCGGCAGACTTGGCGGCGCCGCCACATCATTGACGATGTAACTGATGACCGGAACGCTGGTCTTCTTGTTCTTTTTATCTTTGAACTTATAGTTGTAACTGAACAGCTTCCAGTTGAAATAGTATCCGTATTGCTGGAATTCCACCGGCATATTCGCTACTTCCGCCGCAATGGTGGTCCCTTCTATATCAATATCCGCCCACCCGCCGGTTGGATTGAGGGAGAACCCCAGACCGCCGGTATTATCGTGGCCTCCTGCTCCGGTCATGGCTTTGCCTCCCGTCACCATGGAGAATTCCACTTCGGCGCCCATGGCATAGGAGGTTTCCTTCTCTGTGGAGACAGCGATTTCCTGCTCGATGCTGCCGTTTCCGTAGCCGACGCCGGCAGGATCCTGGTCCCACTCGACGATGACATCGTATCCGCTGCTGGAGGAAGGATAGGATTCCGGGTGCCCCGGGGTAGAGGTGAGCGCTTCCCCGGCAATAGGCGGCAGTTCATCGTAATCTCCCTGGATCTCTTCATAATAGTCCAGGGTCAATACCTGATAGACCGGTTGGTACGTCCGGGACTCTGTGGTATAGTCTTCGATATATCCCCCGTTCCCATCCGGGATCTTAACCCGATACAAAAAGTTTTCGGTGGGGACGCTGAAAAAGGCTACCGCATCCTGATCGCCGTAAGTGCCGAAAGTCATCGTATACTCGTAGGTTGTGGTTTCGGAGTATTCATAATCCAGTGTGTAGGCAACGCTGTATTCGATCTCCCAGTCCAGTCCCAACCAGGCAAACTCATGATGGTTCTGGATGCCGAAGGAGAAGGACAACCCTTTCGAGGTGCCGTCCCCGGTCCCGTGGGTCTGTCCCCAGGAAGTCGTGTTGTTGCCGGCGAATTCATAACCGGTGGCCTCGTCCACGTCCTCAAAGTAGGGCGCCGCCGCGATGATCGCCAGGACCTTCGGGTCTGAATAAGACAGGTAGTGTTGCCCGGTATACTCTTTGAGGACGGTATCCTTGTCACAGTTCAGGAAGGTCATTGCAACCGCGTTGTATTCTTCCGTTTGCGCGGAATCGCAGGTAATGTTCGCCTTCAGGCTTCCATCCTCTTTATTTCCGTACACTACTGCATACTGGGTCATGTGCCCCTCATCAACCTCTGAATTGTGCCCGCAGAAAGAATTGGTGACAAGAATGTCATAGCCGTTGCCGTTGATATCCGAAGCGGCTGCACCGTACTCCGCATAGGGGACCTGCCCCCCGCCGGAATAACCTCCCCAGGCTTTGCCGTCACCCGGTTTAAGTTCATGTTCTCCGTCGTATTTCTCTTCATCCAATTCACATTTCAGGGAAAGGGAATTCTCTACATTTTGATAGAGACAGCTGTCCAGATAAAGATAGGCGTACTCTGAACCCTCGGGCCAGAATACGGCTGAGTTGGTGCGCATAAAGGGCATGGAATAATAGATTTCGTCAAATCCATTCCCGGACACCCAATAGGTGGTCTCTCCTTCCTCCGTTGTCGAAGTCTGGAATTCCCCCTTGACCGGTTCCATCAGATCCGAAGTGTTCACCATGAGTCCTCCGTCCCGGTCGTAAGCATAGGTGAGCACCGTCCGTTTTGAGTTCCCGCTCGTACGGCTTGCCTCTATAAATTGAAATTGCTTCAGATCCTCAGTAGGCTGTCCGGTCGCAATGAGTTCGGCTATGCCGTCTCCGTTCAAATCTCCCTTAATCAGGCTGACCCGGGATTGTTCTCCCAGTTCATCGGTATTCAGATCGATCGGGGAACTGTTCTGCAGCATTTTTTCCCGATTTCCCCAAAGCATTACAGCCGAGCTGGAATCATTATACTGGAGGGACTGCGAAACAGAGGACGCCCAGAATACGGATCTGCCGCTGGCGATTCCCAGGTCATCCACTCCGTCCATGTTAAAGTCACCGGAGACCAGGGACACCATATTGGGAACGAAAGTGCCGCTCAGTGCATGGCTCCATACACGGGTCCAGTTCGCCATATCGATCCAGTCTCCCGGTGCGGAGGAGGACGTCTTCTGATACTTGTATACATCGATCCGGGGCGCGTCCTTCTGGCCTACGAACACTGCGATCTCACTGATGCCGTCCCCGTCGTAATCCCCGGCAGTGACCTGCAGGAGGTTCTGCCAGTTCATGTCATATCGATCCCATTGTTTATCCGCACGGGGTCTCCATGTAGCACCTGTATCATCAGGGGTAACGGAATCGAGATTTTTAATTGTTCCGTAGTTGTCTTTCTGGCCATCATAGATCCGAAGCTGCAGAGTCGACTTAATGGATTGATTCGATGCATATTCGACCTTATCAAAGCCGACATAAACGACTTCCCCCGGCAGCCCGTCACCGTCAAAATCTCCGGCGGCGGAGGCATACATCGCCATGCCGATTTCCCCGCCGGAAGAACTTCCGCTGATGCCGGAAGGCGCCACCTCATTATCGTCTTTGCCGTACATGGCCGTTCCGGCTCCGGCTACGCTCAATTCAAACACATCGTTGCCGGTAATGATATCCCGGCCGTAAGGATTGTCCTGATTGTCCGGATCGTATCCTTCCGGCAGTTCGCTGGTATCAAAGCCCAGGGCAGAGAATACGTCCGCATCCTGGCCTTCAAGTCCCCCATCCAGGTTCGTGGCCGCCTGGGACGGGAATGCGGTGAAGGGAGTCATGGTGATGATCATGGCCACGCTCAGCACGACGCCCAATAGTTTTTTCGAAAAGCTTTTCATCTTCCTTCTCCTTTTCGTTCTGGTCTTCTCCGTAAGGCCTCCGGGCCTTGCCCGGGACCGTCAAACAAAATTGCGTTTTCGCTTTTTCAGCGGGGACCCTCGCTTTTATTCTGCGGGACCCCTTTCGCTGCGATCCGGCGGATCCGGCCCTTTCACCCGGTTCTGCCAGCGAATGCAAAGCAAGGTGATCACCGCCCCTATGCAGAACGCGATCACCCCCGCCAGCACGTAACCGCCGGCGGACTGGGGGAGCCGGAAAGCACCGTATACGGAGTAATCCACCTCACCCGGCAGGAAATCCGAAAATCCGCGGACCGCGACCGCCAGTGCAGCGGCCAGCGCTGCGGCGGTCCCGGAAAGCCCACGGGTCACTCTCTTCTCCCGTCTTTTGACTTGCGCCAATCGTCGTCGCAGGACTTCCGACAGCGCTCGTTCGGTATCGTATTTCATATGCTGTTTCCTCCTCTCCGGAGTGTCTTCTCTTCCTTATACTAATTAGTCGCCCTTTTTTTCAGTTTTACTCAGTAATTTTTTCGGCATTTTTAAATTTTCTTTAATAATTTTCGGATATATTCCTTTTTTCCAAATGCAACAACTGAATTTGTCCTGTTTTCTGAGTATCTTTACGTTTTACAAAACAAAAAGAAGAGCGCGCATCGCTGCACGCTCTTCCGGATCGGACGGATTCGGGGATCCGTCCTCGTTTTGATTTTTCTAGTTGCTGTACCGCATCAGCATCGTCGCCATCTGCGCTCTGGTGCCGGTGCCCTGAGGCACGATGGTGGTCTCGGTCATGCCGTTGATGATGCCTGCGCCCACGCACCAGGTCACTGCATCCACCGCCCAGTTGACCGCTTCTTCGTACCAGCTGCCGGCAGGGCCGAGGCTTCTCCCTCCGCCCACGTCAGGGTCGGCGTCAACGTAATGACCATGCATACTGACAGCAGGATCGCCAGGGTTTTCTATGTCGTTTTCATGTTCTTCCTCCTTGAACATTCTCTTTCTGTAACGGTCGTTCTGCAGTCGTTCACTGTTCTTTTCGACCTCCCTTCCTCTTTTCCCCGTCTTCCGGGGGCGGAAGGTCTCCGGCCCGGTACCGCCACCGCTGGCAGATCAGGGTCACGGCCACTGCTGCCGCAAAGGCGATCACCCCCACCAGCACATAGCCGCCGGCGGACTGGGAAAGGCGAAAGGCGCCGTAGTACGATTCCGAAAGGTTCCCGGGTATGATGCCCGCCAGTCCCTGTACTGCAGCAATCAGTATCACAAAGAGCGCCGCCGTCGCGCCGGCAAGTCCCCGGGCTTTTTTCCGTTCCTGCTTTTTCCGAAGCTCTGTCCGGCGCTGCAGGATCTCCGACAGAGCCTGATCCAGTTCGTATTTCAAGAGCTCCTTCCTCCTTTCTGTAAAATGTCTCCTTTATACCCATTAGTCGCCGGTTTTCACTGTTTTACTCACCCTTTATAAAAAAAACCGCCCTTTCGGGCGGTGGTAATACTTCTTAAATCTCCTTCCGGATTCTTCTGTACGGCACCGTCAGAATGAGGACCGTCAACAGGGGCATGACATAACCGATAATGGCGGTCACTCCCGGCTGGGAGACCAGCAAATTGTATAATGAGTGATAGCACATCGCGGTGGCCAGGGAGCCGACAAAGGCAGCCAGGGAGAAGGTCCGGGTCCTCCGGGCCAGAATGGTTCCCAGGATGACCATCAGGACGCATACCAGGTGCATGACGCCCACCGCCAGACCCCGCACCAGGATATAGGCGAGGTTTTCCGCGCCGGCGGTCAGAATGTAGCAGCAGTTTTCAAAGGTGGCGAAGCCGGTGCCCAGGGCT
>JAFWFI010000077.1 GCA_017515705.1 Bacillota bacterium | reverse complement strand
GCGGCGTAGCCATCGTGGAAAGCCGGCTGCCGGCGCTCGTGACCGTATCGAAACTGCCCTTTGAACCCCGCTACCCCGACATCCATTCCTGGCAGAAAGCCCGGCATGCGGAGATCCATACCCTTTCGGAAAAAGACCTGGAGGATGTGGACCTGAGAAAATGCGGCCTGAAAGGTTCCCCCACCCGGGTGGTCTCTACCTACGTGCCGGTGCGGGAGAAAAAAGGCCTGCGCCTGACTGGAAACACCGCCGACGAAACGGCGGAAAAACTCATGGAACTGCTGGCCCGTTCGGGTAAACTATAGGAGTGATGAAGATGAAAGATTTCAGTGAATACAGAAATATCTGGGTCTTCGTCGAGACCGAGCACGGCGAAGCAAAAAACGTGGGATATGAGCTGCTGAACGCCGCACGTCCCCTGGCGGACGGCAAGGGCTGCGAGCTGGTGGCCGTGGTCATCGGCCACGGGATCGGTCCGGTCTGCCGGGAAGCTTTATGCTACGGAGCCGATTCGGTCCTGGCGGTGGAAGGCGAAGAATTTGAAACCTACAGCACGGATGCGTTCAGCCTGGCGCTGATCGCCCTGATTGAAAAATACAAACCGGATACGGTCCTGTTCGGCGCCACCAACAACGGCCGGGACCTGGGTCCGAAGGTGGCCTGCCATATCAAAACCGGCCTGACGGCGGACTGCACCGGACTCGGCCTGAACGATGACGGCGAGAACATCGCCTGGACCCGCCCCACTTTCGGCGGGAACCTGATGGCCACCATCATCTGCCCCGAAAGCCGTCCCCAGATGGGAACGGTCCGGCCAGGGGTTTTCCGGAAAGGGAACCCCGATCCTTCCGCTGCCGGCCCGATCGTCAAAGAGGACATCCACATCCCGCCGGAAGATATCCGGACCCGAATCATCTATCAGGCGGATGCCCAGACGCTTTCGCTGGACCTGGAAGATGCGGAAATCATCGTGGCCGGGGGCCGGGGAATGGGTTCGGCGGAGAACTTCCGGATTTTGAAGGGATTTGCGGATGAAATAGGCGCTTACCTGGGCTGCAGCCGGGCTGTCGTGGACGCCGGCTGGCTGCCTCACACCTACCAGGTAGGCCAGTCCGGCAAGACCGTTGCCCCGAAGATCTATTTTGCCGTGGGCATTTCCGGTGCGATCCAGCATCTAGCGGGCATCACCGGCGCAGAGACGGTGATCGCCATCAACAAGGACCCGAACGCCCCGATCTTCGATATCGCCGATTACTGCATCGTAGGCGACCTGAACGAAGTGATCCCGGCGCTCACCCGGGCGTATCGGAAGATGAAAGGATAAGAAGTGAGACCGGAGCCTTGAGATGGGAGATTGAAGATAGGAGAAGATCCTTCATTCCGCTCAGGATGACAAGTAGTACGAATAAGAGGGTGTCCGATGGACACCCTCTTTCTTTATTCTCTCACAGTATTGCAATGGTTCCGTCTGCCCGGGGCTCCGTGCCCCCGGCATAGACTCCGTCCAGGTTCCAGATGATCTGGCCCCGGCCCATATCCAGCTCGTCCGGCACGATCTCGATCTCGTGCCCCCTTCGCTTCAGCTCTTCCGCTATTTCAGCCGGCACGGCCCGCTCCAGCTGGACCTTTTTGCCACCGACCCACTGGAACCGCGGTGCGTCCAGACACTCCTGGGGATTCATGTGAAAATCCACCGTGTTCAGCACCACCTGCAGGTGGCCCTGGGGCTGCATGAAGCCGCCCATGACCCCGAAAGGTCCCACGGGCTTCCCGTCCTTCGTCAGGAATCCCGGGATGATGGTATGATAGGATTTCTTGCCGCCGGCCAGCACGTTGTCACTGTCCGGATCCATCGAAAACCCCGCTCCCCGATTCTGCAGGGAGATCCCGGTTCCGGGGATGGCAACGCCGCTTCCCCGGTCGAAGTGGGACTGAATGAAGGAAACCATGTTCCCGTCCTTGTCCGCTGCCGCGAAATAAACCGTGCCGCCGCAGTACGGATCCCCGGGAACCGGCGTCAGGGCGTCCTCTCCGATGAGGCCGCTTCTTTTTTTCGCATATTCTTCCGAGATCAGATCCGCCACCCTGGTCTGCATGAACCGCGGATCCGCCACGTATTTCCGCGTATCCGCAAAGGCCAGCTTCACCGCCTCGATCATTTCGTGATAGTTCCGGGCCGTTTCCCGTTCCGGATCCAGCTTCCGGTTTTTCAGGATGTTCAGCGCCATCAGCACGGTGATCCCGTGCCCGTTCGGCGGCATTTCATGAACGGTGTTTCCGTGGTAATCCGTGGATACCGGATCGACCCAGCGGACCCCGTATTCCTCAAAGTCCTCTTCACTGAAAAACCCGCCGGTCTTCTTCGAATGTGCCACGATCGCCCTCATCACCTCGCCGGTGTAAAAAGTTTCACAGTCCGTCTCCGCCAGTTTCCGAAGGGTCCTCGCCATATCCGGGTTCCTGTAGATTTCCCCGGCTGCATACGCTTTTCCCTGACGCGTATAGTAATCCATCCAGGGTCCGAAGACCGCCGGATCCTGTTCCGCCAGCACCCGGAAATGCTCCGTATCCCTCCGCAGTTCCTTCAGCACCGTTACCGGAAATGGGAATCCCTCTTCCGCATAACGGATCGCCGGCGCCATCAGCTCTTCCATGGACAGAGTCCCGAAGCGCTGCCGCAGAGCCGCCCAGGCCTTTGGCGCTCCCGGCACCATCACCGGCAGCCATCCGTCAAAGGGCATCGTCTCCAGTCCCCGGGACCGCACCGCTTCCCGGGACAGGCTTTTGGGCGACACGCCGGACCCGTCCAGCCCGTACAGTTTCCCGCCCATCCAGGCGATGACAAAGCAGTCGGAACCCAGGCTGTTGCCGGTGGGCTCCAGCAGCGGCATGGCCGCTGCCATGGCGATGGCTGCATCCATGGCGTTTCCGCCCTTCCTCAGGATCTCCGCCCCGATCTGCGATCCCAGTGGAGATGCCGAAGCGCACATCCCGTCCTTCGAATAAACTGTATTCCTTCTGGAAGCGTAAGCATAACGCTCCGAATCAAATCTCATCTTGAATTCCCTCCAAATCACTTACCATCCAAACCAGTAAGACACATCCGTCGTATTTTCCTGAATACCCGGCACCACAGCAGTGGATGTATACTGCCAGGCCTGATAGTCGTCGGCAGCCGGTCTTCCGGTCCAGGACGGCGCCCAGTAGAACCAAGAAGAAAGCTCCTCATAATCCAGATAATAGTGGATCCAGTCGGTGGACGCATAGATCCCGGTCTCATACCCGTATTCCTCCATTCGATTCAGAAAAGCCAGCAGGCATTGCGTACGGATGGCCGGATCCAGAGTGTTCAGGCCTTTTCTGGCCCCCCATTCCGTATCCAGGAATACCGGCAGCGACAAATGATAAGGGGCGATCAGTCTGGCGCAGTAATCTGCTTCCTGCAGGGCTTCGCTGACCGTCAGTGCGGACGTGAACCAATAAACGCCCATTGGGATCCCCAGTTTCTGACACGCCGATGCATTTGCCTGAAACCTGGAGTCCCTTCCGCAGCCGCCCCTGGAACCGCGGTAACCGCAGCGGATGATGGCTCCTTCAAACATCCCGGTTTGCTTCACTGTCTGCCAGTCGATGTTTCCCTGATGATGGGAAACGTCAATCACGCGTTTGATTTTTCCCACAGGGACCCGGATCGAATTCAGTACGTCTGTATGCTCTTCATCCGAAGAACGCACATCCAGATAACAGTATCCCTGCTCCATGAAGGAAATCACATCCGCCACCGCTCTCCATATCCCGTCTTCGGTTTTTTCCGCAACGGACACGATCGGATTCTCCTCATCCCTTTCCTCTCCCCTCACCTCTACCGAGAGCGAAGACAGGGTTTCATCCGCGCCGAGGATGTTGACGGAAACCATTCCCTTTCCCACGTCTTCCGCATACACATAGTACTCCGGCTCAGTCTCAAAAACAGCGTCTTCCAGATGAATCAGCTGCAGGCGGTCACCGGAATCCCTCAGAAGGGACAGACTGATCTGATAAGTCCCGAAGTGATGTCCGAAGGTTTCCGCATCTATTACCGTTTCGTATCCGCCATCGACCGCAGGCTCCATGACAAACCAGCGGAGATCGCTTTGGTCGTCTTTGGTCCATACCGCCGCCCGGACTTCCTCCGTTCCGGAAACACCGGAACCTCCTTCTGCTCGGAGAACCATCCTTCCCGTCGTCCCGTCTATATCCGGATCCGCCCATTCGATCTGCGGCCGGTCCTTTTTCCGCATTTTTTCTTTTTCCAACCGTTCCGCCGATGCCCGGTACAAAAAAGTCATCACCTGGGCACGATTGCAGGTCGCTTCGGGAGCAAACGCTTTCCGGTTCATGCCGTTGGTGATGCCGCTGTCCAGAGCCC
Organism: Bacillota bacterium; assembly: GCA_017515705.1. Lineage (GTDB taxonomy): Bacteria > Bacillota > Clostridia > Peptostreptococcales > Anaerovoracaceae > RUG14258. The sequence continues at coordinate 2,289 of JAFWFI010000077.1, read as the reverse complement.
AGAAAACAGCAGGGGCAAAATAACTGTCAGCGGGTACGTCCAAATAATCGGAGCGGATCCCGTCGTCCGGCGACCCGCTGTAACGCCATAAAAAAGTCACGCACTGCGCGCGGGTGCAGATTTTCTCCGGCTGGAAGGTGTCCCGGGACATCCCCTGTGCGATTCCCTGCTCAACAGCCCATAAAACGGCATCCCGGTAGTAATCATCCTCACTGACATCCGAAAAAACATTCTCATCCGATTCCGGTGCCGGCTCGCCGGCGGCCCTCCACAAAAAAGTCAGGATCTGAGCACGGGTGCAGGCTTCCATCGGGCCGAACAGATCGGCCTCGATTCCTGTCGTCAGATCCCGGTTTGCCGCCCAGTAAACCGGGCGGTAATACCACAGCGATTCATCGCTGACATCGATAAAGGATACCGGTTCTTCCTCCGGCGGAGTTGCCTTCGAGCGATTCTCCAATGATGTTTCCGCCTCTATGATCTGCGGACTGTCAAGTACGACTTCCGGATCGGCAGATTCCGTCCCGTCAGCATAAACGATGCTGCCCGTTCCCAGTGCCAGGGTCAGCATCAGTATCATCGCCGGGATCATCTTTTTGATTATGCTGTTTCTTCTGAATTTATCCATTTTTACCAGGTCTGCATTGCGCCGCCCATATGTGCCGGCAGGCAGTTCTTTGCGTACATGCGGATGGCGCCTTTTTTATCCTTCGGCTCGGGCTGCACCCAGGCCGCTCTTCTCTTCGCCGCTTCCTCCTCGGAAATGTTCAGGTGGAGCACGCCGTTTTCGATATCGATGTCGATGATGTCCCCGCGCCCGGCAGCACCAGGTTCATGGGTTCCCCCAGGATCTGCATGGTGTTGGCGGTCCCCATGGAGGGACAGGCCCCCACCGACGGGCAGACCAGTTCTTCCATTTCCATGATCTTATTTTATGGTACTTCTCCTCTTCCATACACTCTTGCCACTCTATATGCTCAGCTGTTCCCCTTCTCCCGGCGCCGCATTCAGGAAGTCCTCGTCCTCCAGGTCCGGCAGTTCGCTGAGGTTTTCAATGCCGAAATGCCGCAGGAACAGATTCGTGGTTCCGTACAGGATGGGACGGCCAACGGCCTCGGACCGGCCGGTCTCCTCGATGAGCCCTTTCTGCACCAGTCCCTCCAGGACATAGGAGCAGCGGACGCCCCGGATGGATTCGATTTCTCCCCGGGTCACGGGCTGCCGGTAGGCGATAATGGCCAGCACCTCCAGCGCGGATTTTGACAGTTTCTTTTCCCGGACCGGGTTGCAGAGCCGCTCGATGTAGCTGCGGTTCTCCTCCGCGGTGCAAAGCTGGAAACTGTCTCCGAAGCGCTGGATCAGAATGCCGCCTTCCCTCTCCTCGTATTCCGCCTGCAGTTCTTTCAGGCAGTCCGCCACCACGCCCGGTTCCGCCTCGAATACCTGGGCGGCGGTCTTCACATCCAGTGGGTCGCCCCACACGAACAGCATGGATTCCAATGCGGATTTGATTTTGGTTCTTTCTGTCATCGGTCTGTCCCCTCTATCATGATTTCGCCGAAATGTACCTTTTGCTTCACGCGGATCCGGCCGGAACGCATCATCTCCAGCATGGCCACAAAGGCCACGGCCACTTCATAGCGGTCCTCACAGTCCGTCATGATTTCCCCGAAAGTGATTTTCTTTTTTGCGGTCAGGTACCGCCGGATCTGCCTCATTTTATCTCGGATTCCTACCCTCGGCCGGGTACGGGGGTTTCGTTCGTAACGGGTCTGGATCTCTTCCAGCCTGCGCCGCTTCTCCAGGAATTCCCGGAACACCGCCAGGAACCGGTCCGGATCCAGCACCAGGACGTCGAAGGCATGGTCGTTGTTGTACTCCGCCAGGTCTTCCTGCGGCTTGTACCACCGGTCCAGAATGGTCTCTTCCCGTCCGGCCAGCAGCTGCGCCGCCTGCTTGAACTTCTTGTACTCCAGAATCTTCTGCACCAGTTCCTTCCGGGGATCCTCCGGGATCTCTTCTTCCGAAGGCGCCGCGCTTCCGGGCAGCAGCATCTTCGATTTGATCTCGATCAGCGTTGCCGCCAGCACCAGGAACTCCGTGGACACGTCGATGTTCATGCTTTTATACTCATCGATGGCCGCCAGATACTGCTCCGTGATCTCCGAGATCCGGATGTCATAGATGCTCATTTCCGCCCGTTCGATCAGATAAACCAGCAGATCGAAAGGGCCTTCAAATATTTCCAGTTTGACCTTGTACGACATGGCGTTTTCTCCCTCTTAATAT
>JAFWFI010000076.1 GCA_017515705.1 Bacillota bacterium | reverse complement strand
GCCGTCTTCCTCATTGTACTCCAGCAGCGGGAAATCGGTGACCCACAGGAAATTGTACTGGTTTTTGTCCAGCATGCCCATCCGGTCCGCCAGTTCCCTTCTCAGGAATCCCAGGGAGTCGAATACGACTTTCGGCTTGTCTGCCACGATGAGCAGGAGGTCTCCCTCTTCCGCTTCCATCCGTTCAAAAATGGCGTTCATCTCTTCTTCGCTCATGAACTTGGCAAAGGAAGAAGTCATTTTCTCGCCCATCTTGACCCAGGCCAGGCCCTTCGCACCGAAGGTCCGGATCAGGTCCACTAATTTATCCACTTCCTTCCGGCTGAACTTGTCGTTGCAGCCTTTCAGGTTGATGCCGCGTACATCTTTTCCTTCCGCCACAGCATTGGCGAAAACGCCGAAGCCGCAGTCCTTCACCAGGTCATTGAGGTATTTCAGTTCAAAGCCCACACGGGTATCCGGCTTGTCGGAGCCGAAGCGTTCCATGGCTTCCTGGTAAGTGAGCCGCGGGAACGGTGTGGTGATGTCGATCCCCATGACTTCTTTCATCAGCTTCGTCAGGAAGCGTTCCTGGACGGCGATGATGTCTTCCTGGTCCACGAAGGACATTTCGATATCGATCTGGGTGAATTCCGGCTGACGGTCCGCTCTCAGGTCCTCATCCCGGAAACACTTGGCGATCTGGTAGTACTTGTCGGTGCCCGCCACCATCAGGATCTGCTTGAACATCTGGGGCGACTGGGGCAGCGCGTAAAAATGCCCCTGGTTCACCCGGCTGGGGATCACGTAATCCCGTGCGCCTTCCGGCGTGGGCTTGATCAGCATGGGTGTCTCCACATCGGTGAAGCCTTCGCCGTCAAAGAAGTTCCGTGCGCATTTCGTCACCTTGTGGCGGAATGCCAGGTTCTGCTGCATATGCGGTTTTCTCAGGTCGAGAAAACGGTATTTCAACCGCAGGTTTTCACCTACGTCGTCGTCATCCTTGATGTAGATCGGCGGAGTCTGTGCTTCCGAGTAAATGGTCAGTCCGTCGCAGAACAGTTCCACTTCGCCGGTGGGCAGGTCCTTGTTCTTGGATTCCCGTTCCCGGACCGTACCGGTCACGCCGATGACGAACTCGCCCCGGAGCCGGTCCGCTTCCTCAAAGGCCGCTGCGTCATAATCCTTGTCGAAGACGACCTGCATGATCCCGGTCTTGTCTCTCAGGTCGCAGAAGATCAGCCCCCCGAGGTTTCTTCTTTTCTGGACCCATCCGTTCAGGGTCGCCCGTCTGCCGGCATCCCCGATCCGGAGATCTCCGCACATATCTGTCCGTTTCATTACGCTGCTCATATCAGTAAATCCTCCTATAGCTGTTCGGTATCTTCTGCGGAAAGGGTGATCTGTTCCCCCGTTTCCATGTCTTTTACGCTGAATGTGCCGGCGGCCACCTCGTCGTCACCGATGATGACGGCTTTCTTTGCGCCGATCCGGTTGGCATATTTAAACTGATTCTTGAAATTGCGGCCCATCATGTCCATCTGGACGCTGCGGCCTTTTTTGCGCAGTTTCTTCGCCAGGGAGAGGCCGAAACTCCGGGCCTTGTCCCCCATGGTGATGATCATGTAATCCGCCGTGTTATCCTCCGGCACTTCGACTCCTTCTTCGGAGAGCATCAGCATCAGCCGTTCGATGCCCATGCCGAAGCCGACGCCCGGGGTCTCGGGTCCGCCGATCTGCTCCACCAGGTGGTCGTATCGGCCGCCGCCGCAGACCGTGCCCTGGGCCATGCCCTTCGTGGAGACGAACTCGAATGCGGTCTTGGTATAGTAATCCAGCCCGCGGACAATGCCCGGGTCCACAATGAATGGGATATCCATGTCTTTCAGGATGGACTGGAATTCCTCAAAGTGGTTCCTGCATTCGTCGCACAGGTAATCGATCATCATCGGTGCGCCCTGCACGATTTTCTGGCAGTCCTTGCAGTCCAGGATCCGCATGGGGTTCTTGTCAAAACGCCCCTTGCAGGTATCGCAGAGCTGGTCATACTTCGGGGTCAGGAAATCCCGGAGGGCTTCCCGGTGTTTCGCCCGGCATTTCGGACAGCCCACGCTGTTGATCCGAAGCTCCACTTCCTTCATGCCCACCGCTTCCAGCATATCCGCTGCGATGCTGACGATCTCCGCATCCGCCACCGGGCTTTCGGTTCCGAAGATCTCGGTACCGAACTGGTGGAACTGGCGGTAACGCCCCTTCTGCATCTTTTCATACCGGAAACAGGGGGTGATATAGTACAGTTTGGTGGGCTGCATTTCCTTGAACAGCCCGTTCTGAACGAAGGCTCTGGCCGCCGGGGATGTTCCCTCCGGCTTCAGGGTCAGGTTCCGCCCGCCCAGATCATCAAAAGAATACATCTGCTTCTCCACCACGTCCGTGGTATCGCCCACGCCGCGCACGAAAAGCTCTGTGTGTTCAAACATCGGCGTCCGGATCTCTTTCATTCCGTAACGGCCGCATATATCCCGAAAAAGGCCCTCCAGGTACTGCCACTTCCCGGACTGGGAAGGCAGGATATCGCTGGTGCCTTTGGGTGCCTGTATCAACATGTGTCTCTTCTCCTCTGCTCATAGTTGCGGGGATAAAGTCCCCGATATTATATTATACTTTTTTTTCGTCCGCTATGCAAACAATAATTGATATTTCCGGTCCAGCATCTCATCGATCCGGTCAATGTAAATCTCGAAATTGGATACGTTAGCCGACCGCTCGATCCGGGTCTCCGCGGAATAGTAGCGTTTGCTGATCCCGCCGGCCCCCAGGGCGATCATGGTCTCCTGTTCATCCATGGTCCGGATGTTGTACAGGCACTCTTTCCCCGGCAGGCAGTAGCCCACGTTTTCATAGTTCCCCGCCATGTATTTCTGCCGATATAAGTAGTACGGCACGTAGCCGGACTGCTTCATGTATTCCCGGGACAGCGCCACCATATCCGTCAGCACTTCCCCGTGCTTCAGGTGGTAGCGTTCATCCTCCATCTTCAGCCGGGAGGCCCGCTTCAGCGCCAGGGTGTGGATGGTGATGTTTTCCGGCCTCAGGGCGGTCACCTTCTCCAGGGTATCCATCAGATCCTCCGGGCCCTCTTCCGGCAGTCCCGCGATCAGGTCCATGTTGATGGTGCCGATGCCGGCGCTCCGCGCTGTCTCAAAAGCTTTCAGGATCTCCTCCGGCGTATGGGAACGGCCGATCAGGTCCAGCGTATGCTGCTTCATGGACTGGGGGTTGATGCTGATTCGGTCAATGCCGTGGTCTTTGATCACTTTCATCTTTTCGAAAGTGATGGTATCCGGCCGGCCCGCCTCCACCGTGAATTCCCGGCAGTCCGACAGGTCAAACTCCCCAAAGATCTTCGTCAGCAGATCATCCAGCTGGCCTTCGCTCAGCGTGGTGGGCGTCCCGCCGCCGATGTAGAAGGAATCCGCCCGCCATCCGGTCTGCTTCATCCGGCTTCCCACGTACTCGATCTCCTTGTACAGTGCCGCCAGGTAGCGTTCCACATCGTCCTTCTTCGGAATGTTCGACGTGAAGGAACAGTAAACGCAGCGGGTGGGACAAAACGGTATTCCCAGGTAAATGCCGGCGCTCTTTTCCGCCGCCGGTTTGGTATGCGGGTACTGGGTATGGAGGATCTCCAGCAGCAGTTCCGTCTTCTCCTCCGACAGGTAATAATAGTCCTTCATATGGGCGCGGATCTGATCCTCCGAAAATCCCTGTTCTTTCAGTTCCCGGACGATCTTCCCGGGCTTGACGCCGGTCAGGGTGCCCCAGGGAAGGCTCTTTCCCAAATGCCTGCCCAAAGCGGTATAGATTCCGCGTTTTATCGCATTTTTCAGCTCTTTTTTGTCCGCCAGGGGCCTGTCTTCCTGCCGAAAATCAGTCACCGGCCGGGAGATCGTCTCCTCTTCAAAAACAACGGAAAAGCTTTGAGCATTTGCCAAAGCTTCCTCCACATTCAGCTCATATTCACCCTTCGGAACAAACATCTTGATCAGTTCCTCGATCTCATTTGCGGGGATTTTATTCGTTATCGTTATTTTATACATATTCAGTTTCTTAAATAGTTTGAGGGCTGCCTTTTGGCGAGCAATACTGTTAGAAAAACGGATTATACATCTGTTCCATGCCAATGGTAGTAAACCCTTCATGTCCGGGGAAAACCTCGATCTCCGGATCCAGAACAAACAGTCTGCTCCGGATGGAATCGAAGAGGTCCGCCGTACTGCACAGGGGGAAATCCGTCCGTCCGATGGAACCCCTGAACAGGGTGTCCCCGGAGAACAGCCACTTGGTCTTCGGCAGCAGGATGCAGATGCCGCCGGGGGAATGCCCCGGAGTATGGATGATCTTTAAACTGTCCCCGCAGAAGGGGATTTCGTCATTGTCGTTGAGCCATTTGTCGGCTTCGATGGAAATCGGCTGCTGGAACATGTACCGCGAGGAATTGTAATCCGGGCTGGCCAGCATTTCCTTTTCCTTGAAGTGCGCATACACCGGCGCATTGTATTTTTGCCGGTACTCTTCCACTCCGCCGATGTGGTCGCCGTGGCCGTGAGTCAGAATGATGAACTTCACCGTCAGTTTCTTGGACTCGATGAAACTCTCCATTTCCGGGCTCTTCCCGCCCGGATCAACGATAAAGGCTTCCTTCTGCTCTTCGTCGTACACCACATAGGTATTGACCATGATCGGTCCTGTATAAAAATGATTCATCATCAGCATTGTCTTCACCTCGTTAAAGAATTTTTGTGCTGTCCAGCAGCAGCGTTACCGGCCCGTCATTTTTAATATCCACCAGCATATCCGCCTGGAAGATCCCTTCTTCCACATGGACGCCGTTGGCACGCAGCCGCTCGTTAAAGTACCCGTACAGCCGGTTGGCGGTTTCCGGGTCGCCCGCTTCCGTAAAGCCCGGGCGCCGGCCCTTCCGGCAGTCCCCGAACAGGGTAAACTGGGAAACCGACAGCACTTCGCCCCCAACGTCCGCCAGGGACAGGTTCATTTTTCCGTTTTCGTCTTCGAATACCCGCAGATTCGTCACCTTGTCGGCGATATAATCCGCATCCTTTTCCGTATCCGCCTTGCCGACTCCCAGCAAGACCACAAATCCCTTCCCGATCTGACCGGTGATCTTTTCCTCCACCGTCACAGACCCGGATTTTACTCTCTGTACAACTGCACGCATAATAGTCTCCTTTATGTTGTCGCCCGGTAGGCATCTACGACCCCCGGCACGCTCTTCAGCTTCGTCAGCACCTTGCTCATCTGACCCTTTTCGAAGATCTCCACCGTGGTATTGAATACGGCTTTGCCTTCCTTCGTGGTTTTGATGCTCAGGTTTTTCACGTTTACATCACATTCCTGCAGGGCGATGGAAACATCCATCAGCAGTTTCCTGCGATCCTCCGCCAGGATGTAGATTTCCGCCTCGAAAGAGTGCCCTTCCATGGCGTCGTCTTCCCATTCCACATCGATGAAGCGCTCCTGCTCTTCCTTCGGCAGGGAACGGATATTGGCGCAGTCTTTCCGGTGGACCGAAATCCCCCGGCCCTTGGTGATGTATCCGACGATATCATCCCCCGGCACCGGTGTGCAGCACCGGGCGAACTTGATCATCAGTCCGTCAATGCCCTTTACCCGGACGCCGGTGGCGTCTTTCTTGTTCAGTTTATCCCGGGAACGATGCTCTTCCGCCTTGGGATTGAGCAGTTCATATTCAGCTGCAGAGATTTCCTGCTGCTGCTTCTTGAGTTCTTCGCTTTCTTCTTCCCGGTACAATTCCACCAGCATGTTCGCGACCTTCGTCGCCGGGATCCCGCCGTAGCCAACGGAAATATACAGGTCGTCCGTGCCCGGAAGCTTGAACTGCTTGGCGATACGTGCCAGCCATTGCTGCCGCAGCAGCTGCCTGGAATCGTAGGCCTTCCGTTTGACGGCCTTTTCGATCATGACCCGGCCTTTTTCCAGGTTCTCGGACCGGTTCTCCCGGCGGAAGAACTGCTTGATCTTGTTCTTGGCCTGGGTGGTCTTGACGATGTTCAGCCAGTCCGACCCCGGCCCCTTGCTGTTTGGATTCGTGATGACTTCCACCACATTGCCGTTTTCCAGCACATGGTCGAGGGGCACCATTTTCCCGTTGACCTTCGCGCCGGTGCACTTGATGCCGACTTCTGTATGGATCTTGAAGGCGAAATCCAGCGGCGTGCTGCCGGTGGGCAGTTCCACGACCTTGCCTTTCGGCGAGAAGACGAATACCTGGTCGGAGAACATGTCGACCTTCAGGGATTCCATGAATTCCTTCGGATCGTTCACTTCCTTCTGAAGTTCGATGGCCTGTCTCAGCCATGCCAGCTTCTTCTCGGAGTCCTCATGGTAACTGCTGACCCCGGCCTTGTATTTCCAGTGGGCCGCGATACCGTATTCCGCCACTTCATGCATTTCCCGGGTCCGGATCTGCACCTCGAACGGCGCCTTGTATTTCCCGATCAGCGTGGTGTGGATGGACTGATACATGTTGGGCTTCGGAATGGCGATGTAATCCTTGAAACGGTCGTAGATCGGCACCCACATGGTATGGACCAGGCCTAAGATGGCGTAACAATCTCCAATGGAGTCCACGATGATCCGGATGGCGGCCAGGTCGAAGATCTCGTCCAGGGTCTTGCCGGTCTGCATCTTTTTGTAAATGCTGTAATAGTGTTTGTAACGGCCGTAGATCTCGTAATTGATGTTCATCTCATCCAGCTTCGGCCGGAGTTCCTCGATGACCTTCTCGATGTAATCGTCCTGCGTGTACTTCTTCATCCGGACCCCGGTCACCAGCGCATAGTAGGTTTCCGGTTCCAGTGCCTTCAGGGCCAGGTCTTCCAGTTCAAACTTGATTTTGGAAATCCCCAGCCGGTCCGCCAGCGGCGCATAAATGTCCAGCGTCTCCTGGCATTTTTCGATGATTTTGGCGTCCGTCATGTAGTTGATGGTCCGCATGTTGTGCAGCCGGTCCGCCAGCTTGATGATCAGAACGCGGATGTCCTTGGTCATGGCCAGAAACATCTTTCTCAGGTTTTCCGCCTGCCGTTCTTCCTTGTTGGTGGATTTAATGGTTCCCAGCTTGGTGACGCCGTCCACCAGCGCGGCGATGTCCTCACCAAAATACTGTTCAATATCATCGTAGGTATATTCCGTGTCTTCCACAACGTCGTGCATCAGGGCTGCGGCAATGGTCTGGGAGTCCATGCCCAGCTCGGCAAGAATTTTGGCGACCTCGATCGGATGAATGAAATATGCCTCGCCGGAACGGCGGAACTGACCCTCATGCGCTTTCTGCGCCAGGTCAAACGCCCTCCCGATGAGGTAAAAATCATAGTCCGGGTTGTATTCTTTTAAATAGTCCAAAAACGCGTCTCTGGTCATCATTTTTCTCACCTTACTTCCCGTATGCAACGTACAGAAAGGTGCGCATGAAAACGCATACGCACCTTATGGTTTATCTATTATACACTTGGTTCTTTTTTGGATTTTTCCTTGCCTTTATAAGTCTTCTTGCTCTTTTTCTTACCCTGGTAACCCTTCCTGCTCCGTACCAGCCGGCTGATGTCATACCAGATGGAACCGGATACGAAGATGGAGGAATAAGTACCGGCGATCAGACCCATCATTACCGGGAGCACGTAGCTTCTCAGGCTCGGTGTCCCCAGGATCAGCAGAGCGACGACCGCCAGGATGGTGGTGACGGAGGTACTGATGGTTCTGGACAGGGTCTGCCGTACGGACAGGTCCACCAGTTCGTCCCCGTGGACTCTGCCGTACTTCATGTTTTCACGGATACGGTCGAATACAACGATGGTGTTGTTGATCGAGTAACCGAGAATGATCAGGACGGCTGCGATGAACGGGGAGTTGATCTCAATGTGGAACAGGCCGTACAGGGAGATCATGGTCAGCACGTCCACCAACAGTGCCAGGATCGCAGCGATACCGAAGTTCAGTTCGAACCGTATCGCGATGTATATCAGCATCAGTATACAGGCCAGGAATACCGCCTGCAATGCGCTCTTTTGAATCTCTGCACCCACGGATGGCCCGAATTGGTCGGCCGCCATGAGCGCTTCACTGTCCAGGCCGTACTTGTCATAGATCTGGTCCAGGATCACTTCACGGGCATCGTTGTCCAGGGAAGTTGCCGTACGGATGATGATTTCATCGTTGTCATCGCCGGCATAGACGATGGTCGCCTTGATGTCCTGGTCATCCAGGATCTGTTCCACGGCTGTCAGATCCGCATGGGACTTGCCCATATCGATCTGCATCATGGTACCGCCGGTGAAGTCGATACCCATATTAAAGCCTCTGGCAACACCCAGGCCGAAGCCCAGCAGGATGATGCACAGGGAAATCGCATACCAGAACTTCCGCTTACTGATGACCGGAAGTTTCTTATCGGAGAGGTCCTTCTCACGTGTTTTGTACATGAAGAAGCTTTCCTTGCCGAAGGCCTTGGATTCCGCCAGCACGATGATGAACAGGCGGGTTACCAGCAGAGCCGTCAGCATGGAGATAATGATACCAACCATCAACGTCCATGCGAATCCCTTGACGGAACCGGTGCCGAACTGATACAGAACGATGCCGGCGATCAGGGTCGTGATGTTGGAGTCGATGATGGTGGAGGTCGCTCTGGAGAAACCGGAACGAACCGCTACCCGGACACTCTTTCCGCTTTTGATTTCTTCCCGTATACGGGCGAATATGATAACGTTTGCGTCTACCGCCATACCAATGGATAACAGGATACCGAAGATTCCCGGCAGGGTGATGACCGCGCCGAAGAATTGGAAGATCGCCAGGTAAATGACGGTGTACAGCAGCAGGGCCACACTGGCCGCAACGCCCATGATCTTATAAACGATAATCATGAACAGCATGATCAGCAGGATGCCGATGATGCCGGCTTTCAGCGCTTTTTCGAAGGATTCGTATCCCAGTGTCGCGCCGACGATGGATGTGTTGATTTCTTTCAGTTCCACCGGCAGAGAACCGCCTCGGATCAGGGCAGCGTCCGCAGCCGCTGTTTCCTGTGTATAGGAACCGGAAATGAAGCAGGAACCGCCGCTGATTTCCGACTGTACCATCGGAGCGGAGATCACTTCGTCATCCAGTACGATCAGGATCTGACCGCAGTCAAAAGTCCCGTATTTGTTTTCCTGTTTGGTGCCTTTGTTCCCCATCGCTTTGACAGTAGCCTGATAGAAGGCATCCGCGCCCTGGGCGTCAAATGTAACGGAGATACCGGGTTCCTGAACGGAACCGTTGTTATTGTATGCGAAGACCGCATCCTTGACATGAGAGCCGTCCACTACAACGTTGCCCCAGGCGTCAATGAACTGCAGCTGCGCCGTACGGCCGATGGCCGCCAGGGCATCCTGCGCATCTTCCGCCCCCGGCATTTCCACACGGATCCGGTTGTCGGATTCCACGGTAACGGTGGGTTCGGAAAGGCCCATTTCATTGACACGGTTTTCAATGACGGCCTGCGTCTGTTCCATGAGCTTGTCCAGGTCGTCGCCCGTGGCATCGGTTTGTGCTTCCATGACCACGTAAGCGCCGCCGGCCAGGTCCAGGCCGAGTGTCACATTATCTTTCGCGTTGGGTATGTCCAGATCGCCGATCTTCACACCGTTGAGGGTCACTACAAGGCCCAGTGCGATGACCAGAATCAGTAATACCGAAACTACCTTTTTCCACATTGCAAAAAATCCTCCCAAGTCTATGATTTATTTTTTATAGTCATAATAGATTATTCTATACTGAATGGATGAAAATTTCAAGAATTCTTTCTTGACATTTTGGTAACAAAGCAAAAAAATGTACGGCTGTGCAACCTGCACAGCCGTTAATGATTCCAATTACTGATTCAGCGCATCGTCTGCGGATGTCTCCACCTTTTCCACCGCTTCTTCGATGAGTTCTTCTGCGTCTTCCTTCAGTCCTTCCAGAATCGGTTTTTCTTCCGTCTTCGGGTTCTTGACGCTGCCCTTGGCTTCTTCCAGCACCTGGGAAACTGCCCATCTCATTACTTCCATCCGGACATTCGGGCCGGCTTCGATGATCAGGCTTTCTTCCTTTGCCTTCAGTACTTTCGCCTTGGTGCCGCCGATGGTTACGATCTTGTCGCCGGCTTTAATGGCGCTTCTCATTGCGTTGACCTGCTTTTCCCGTTTTCTCTGGGGACGAATCAGAATCAGCCAGAAGATGGCGATGATGAAGATCATCATTACAAACGTATATGTGGTACTGCTCATGGGATCTATCTCTCCTTTTTCTTAATAAGATTGGTGCCGGCGATCGGGGTCGAACCGATACGGTGTTGCCACCACGGGATTTTGAGTCCCGCACGTCTGCCAATTCCATCACGCCGGCGCTTCAGTAACATTAAAATTCTACCATAATCACACTTGTCCCGCAAGTGGATTTATTCATAATATTCGAATTCGAAGTTTTTGATCCGGACGATGTCCTCGTCCTGAATGCCCATCTCCCGCAGCCGGTCCATGGCACCCTTCTCTTCGATGTAACGGTACAG
>JAFWFI010000075.1 GCA_017515705.1 Bacillota bacterium | reverse complement strand
TGGGAGAGGAGAATAGATATGAGACGATGGTCTGTGGCGATGGCGATGGTCATCATTTTGACGATTCTGTCGATGGAGCACCTGGGGCTGGAACCGGACGGGTACCGAACCGCCCGGGCGGAAGAACTGGTTGGGGAAGAGACAGGTGCCTGCCTGCTCCGGGGCCGGGTGACGGAAGCGGTGTTTGCCGGGGAGGAACGATGCCGGGTGACGCTGGACTGCGGGTATTACGGCAAGGTGCTGGTGACGGTCAAAGGAGACTGCGCATACGAAAATCTGCCGGGACGGTTGGCGGAGATCCGGGCGGAACTGAGTCTTCCGGAAGGCGCTGCCAATCCCGGCACCTTCGATTACCGGAATTACCTTCGGTCGGAGGGAATCTACCTGCTGGGGGACTGCCGGGCTTCGGCGGTAAAGGCCGGACGATTGTGCCGGAATCCTTTCCGGGGCATCTGCCTGAATGCGGTCTCCCGGTTCCGTTTCCGGCTGTATGGGCGATTGAGAGCGCTGGAGAGCGGGGAAGAGGGCAGCGCCGCGATCCTGACGGGGATGCTGTTCGGCAGCAGGGAATACCTTCCGGACAGCACATATGAAGAATTCCAGGAAAACGGCACCGCTCACATCCTCAGCGTTTCCGGACTGCACGTGGGGGTTATTTACGCCGGGATGACCGTTCTGCTGGGACGGAAGCGGCGGAGCCGGGGCGGCACGGCGGCCATTGCAGCGGGACTGATCCTCTACGCTTTTCTGGCATCGTTCTCGGTGTCCGTGACCCGGGCGGTGTGGATGATCTTCCTGGCTCTGGCGGCGGAAAAACTGCACCGCCGATACGACATGCTTTCCGCTGCCTGTGTCACCGCCTCCTTTCTGCTCGTGCGTCAACCGGCCCTGGTCCACAGCACCGGTTTCCTCCTTTCCTTTTCCGCCGTGGTGAGTCTGGCGGTGGCGGGGAACGGACTGAACCGGCTTCCGGAACCGGCATCCGCTCCCGTGAAAGCGATCTGGAAGACTTTCCTGCCGGTGACCGCCATTCAGATTGGAATGGCGCCCCTGAACGCCTGCCTGTTCCACTATTTCTCACTGGCGGCCTTCCTGGCCAATCTGCCGGTGATCTTTCTGTCCGCGGTCATTATTCCCCTGGGAATGGTGACGGGACTGCTGTCCCTGCTGCCCGGACCGGGACTGCTGTTCATCCTGTCCGCCCGGTGCTGTGCGTTTCTGGCTGAGACCATGTGCTGGTTCAATGACCTGACGGGACTGGGCGGAAGGCTGTCCTGGAATGTCCCTGCACCTTCGGGATTCATGATCCTGGGGTTTTACCTGCTGCTGTACCTGCTGTTTTCGGAGCATTCCCTCATTTTCGGACTGGACCGGAAAAAGCTGAAGGCAGCCGGCGCGGTGATGCTGGCGATGTTCCTGCTGACGGCATTGCAGACCCAGCTCCGGCCGGACGCGGTATTCGTGGACGTGGGTCAGGGGGACTGCATCCATCTCCGGACCCGGGACGGGAAGAATTACCTGGTGGACGGGGGAGGCAGTACGTTTTCCGATTACGATGTGGGGAAGAAGGTGGTGGTTCCCTATCTTCTGGCTAACGGCGTCGGGCATCTGGACGGGGTCTTCGTTTCTCACATGGATGCGGATCATTACAAGGGCCTGACGGGAGTGATGGAGGAGATGAAAGTCAAAAGGGTTCTGATATATGAAGGATATGAGAATTGCCTGGAGGAGATGATGGAAAAGCTGGGGCTGGAGGAGAATGAGCGGACAGAGGTGGTGCTGCTCTCCGGGAAGGAGCGGCTCCGGCTGGGCAGGGGTGCGCAGCTCGATATCCTGTTTCCCCGGGAATACGTTCCCCTGGTCTATGAAGAAGAGGAAGGCTACGGGGACGCCGGACACGGGAAGCCGGCAGGAGAAGGGGAGACAGACCTGAACAGCGCCAGCCTGGTCATGATGGCGGAGATGAGGGGGGTCCGGATCCTTCTGACGGGGGACCTGGGGGAAGAACAGGAAGGGCAGCTGGCAGAGGAGATGTCCGGGGGGCTGAGCTGCGACATCCTGAAGGTCGCCCATCACGGCAGCCAGTACTCCAGCAGCGAAGTCTTTCTGGAAGCGGTCCGGCCCCGGGCGGCTGTGATCCAGGTGGGCGCAAACAACCGCTTCGGCCACCCGGCCTGGCAGACCCTCGAGCGGCTGGAAGGAACCGGCACCCGGGTTTTCCGCACCGATCGGG
>JAFWFI010000074.1 GCA_017515705.1 Bacillota bacterium | reverse complement strand
GCCAACGCCTCCGCAGAAGGGCGGACCCAGCTCCTGATCGCCATCGACCAGGAAGGCGGTATCGTGACACGGCTGGGGCAGGGCACCCAGACCCCGGGCAACATGGCCCTGGGAGCCGTGGGAGATACCAAAGCCACGGAAGAAGTCGGGAAGATCATCGGCTCCGAACTGAAAGCCATGGGGATCAACTATGACGCGGCACCGGTGGTGGATGTGAACAACAATCCTTCCAATCCCGTCATCGGCGTTCGGTCTTTCTCGGACGACCCGAAAACGGTGGCGGAGCATGCGGTGAGCTTTATGAAGGGGCTCCAGTCCGAAGGGGTCATCTCCACCCTGAAGCATTTCCCGGGCCACGGGGATACCGGCACCGACAGCCATACCGGGCTGCCTTCGGTGAATAAATCCTATGAACAACTCAAACAGACGGAACTGGTGCCCTTCCAGGCCTGCATCGATGAAGGCGCGGAAGCCATCATGACGGCTCACATCCAGTATCCGCAGATCGAGACCGACACTTATATATCCAAAAAGACCGGTGAAGCCATCGCCCTGCCGGCCACCCTGTCGGATGCCGTCATCACGGACATCCTGCGGAAGGATATGGGCTTTGACGGCGTGGTCATCACCGACGCCATGGAAATGGCAGCCATCAATGACCACTTTGGCAAGCTGGATGCGGCAAGACTGGCCATCAACGCCGGCGTGGACATCATTCTGATGCCGACAGAGACCAAGGACGCAGCCTCTATCCAGAGTCTGGACCAGTATGTGACGGATGTGGCGAAGATGGCGGACGGCGGCCAGATCTCCATGGAAAAGGTAGATGCCGCCGTGCTTCGGATCCTGAAACTGAAGGAGAGGAAGGGATTGCTGGAAGCGTATGACGGCTCCCAGATCGAAACCCGGATCGCGGCAGCGAAGGAGATCGTGGGCTCCAAAGCTCACCATGACGCCGAATGGGAAATCGCCAAAAGAGCCATTACCCTGGTGAAAAACAAAGGGGATGTATTGCCCCTGACCAAAGATAATCAGAAGATCCAGGTGCTGATCCCGACCGCCGGGATGAAGACCGGACTGGAGTATGGCGCATCCCTGGCACAGTCGGAAGGCCGGGTGGCAAAGGGCGTCAGCGTCAGCGTGGCGGTTCCGGACGGGAGTACCGGAAAAGATATCGCGCAGAGTGCAAAAGCCCTGAGCAAGGATGCGGACCACATCGTTATCGTTTCCAACGTGGGCAATGCCGCGGCGATCGATCCGGCGAAAACCGCCTGGTCGGCGGCGGTGGATCAGGTGATCGCCTATGCCCACAGCAACGGGAAAACAGTGACGCTGATGAGCGTGCGGCTGCCTTACGATGCGGCCCGGTACCAGGCGGCGGATGCGATCCTGATGGCCTGGTCCTTCAAGCCGATGAATGAAGACCCCAGACAGCCCCAGAGCGCTGGGGAGGAATACGGACCCAACATGCCGGCCGCCATGTATATGATGCTGACGGGGGAAGCGCCTGAAGGCAAGCTGCCGGTGAACGTTCCGGCGGTAGACGGCGTTTATCATTATACCGCTCAGACCCTGTACCCCAGAGGGTACGGACTGACCTGGACGGACCCGCAGGAAGTTTGTCCGAGAAACAGCCTCTGCCCGATTTCCAAATATACGGATGCAGATCCGAATGCCTGGTATCATGACGGGGTCCATTGGGCGCTGGAGGAAAAGATCATGAACGGCACCGGGGACACCACGTTTGAACCGGCGGGAACGGCCACCAGGGCCATGATCGTGACCATGCTCTGGCGGATGGAAGGCCAGCCGGCAGCTGCGGCTTCCGGATTCGCAGATGTGGAAGCCGGTTCCTGGTATGAACAGGCAGTGAACTGGGCGGCGGAGAAGAAGATCGTCACGGGCTATGATGAAAAAACTTTCGGACCGAATGACACAATCACGAGGGAACAGCTGGCCACGATTCTGTTCCGGTACAGCGGAGCGGAATCCGAAGGCGCGGCCATGGGCCTGGCGGGATATGACGATGCGGACCGGATCAGCGACTGGGCGAAGGAAGCCCTGGTCTGGGCGGTCACGAAAGGCATCATCAACGGCACTTCCGATACGACGCTGGAGCCTCAGGGCAATGCACTGAGAGCGCAGGTCGCCACCATGCTGATGAGATACAGCAAATAATGAAAATAAAAAAACGGCCATTCAGCCGTTTTTTTTTATTTTGTATACAACAGTATATTGACGGAAAAAATGCCCCGTTTACAGGAGATATCCAGCGATCCCTGGTATTGCCGGACCGTGGTGGCCACGGAGGTGAGTCCCACACCGTGTCCCCGCCGTCGGGAAACCGGCAGTCCCCTTTTGTCGAACCGGACTTTCCCGCTGTAGGAATTGTCTACCGACAGACCCAGCATTTTATCGGACAGCATCCGGGCGATTACCCGGACCTTCCGGTTGTCAGCGGATTCTTCAGCAGTGGCCCGGAGCGCATTCTCCAGCAGGTTGCCCAGGATGCCGCAGAAATCCGATTCGCTCACCGGCAATTCCTTCGGAAGCTGAAGCTCCCACTGGAGCCGGATCCCCTTTTCTTTTGCCTGGTTGTCGTACCAGGAAGCCACGGCATCTACGGAAGGATTGGGGCAGAAACGGGTATACTGAATATCGGATGATTCCGTCAGTTCGCCCAGATACTC
>JAFWFI010000073.1 GCA_017515705.1 Bacillota bacterium | reverse complement strand
TTTCCAGCCGTGTCCCGGCATTGGGAGACACCTCTTCCCACCAGGCGTCCGTTGCATTCTTGGCGGAAGCGGTGAATTCCGCTGTCTGTCCCTGAATGCAGACGGTGTCCTCGGGCGGGGAAGTGATCTTCACCGGGTTGTTGCCGCACTTAACATAAACGATTTTCGAGCGGACCAGTTTGTCCACGCCGATGATCTGTTTCGGATCCCCGGTGTTTTTCGGATCCCGGTCATAGTATTCGATGCAGTCAATGACGATCTGGAAAGCATCGTTCTTTCCCAGGTCGTCGGGGACCAGATCCTTCAGGCTCACTGTTGCGGTCGGTTGATTGTTCGCAACGGAGAATATCACTTCTTTCTCCACTTCGCCTTCCACCTTGCCCCCAGAATTGACTTCCATTCCTCCAAACGAGATTTTGGCCGTGGTTCCGGTCTCCTTATAGGAACGGGCAGCAATGACCCGGTAGACGGAAACGTTGGTCTTGGGATCGGCTGCGGAAGTAGCATGATCCGGCAGTCCTACCCAAAGTCCCAGCATCGGAACGATCAGATCCACGTCATTCACGCCGTCCCAGACCACGCCCTTTTCGATGGGCTCGTTGTCCAGGCCGGATCGGACTGCCAGCTTCGCGCCGACCTTCGGCCCGATGGTCAGATCCCGCTCTGTGCGATAAAGGTCTTCCCAGTCGGCCTCGGGATCCAGAATCCCGTCTTTTGTTTCCACCTGCTGGAGCTCCGGATCCAGCAAATCTTTAGTGATGCCGGGCCAGCCCAGGTCGCCGAGGGCGTACAGGGGAGGAATGCCGTAGCCGCCAATGATATCATCGGGAGGGCTGGGCTGGAGATATCTCCTCACGTCCTTGGTCTTGAATTTTCCTTTGCGGATGACAGTGTTGGACTTTTTGGTGCCGCTCAGTACATTGGCGCAGCCCAGGCCCCGGAAGGTGCCATCGTTGATCTTTAGGCTGCCGGACAAGACCCTGACCGCCGCCGCCCGGGTATTATCCATGGAATCTGAAGTGATATCCTTGGTCTTGCATCTCATGTCGGAAAATCCCCGGCCTTCAATGATCCCGCCGTTGATGGTGGCCACACCGCCGTCGATGGTGATGCCCACGCAGTTGACCTGCTGGCGCACATAGCCGTCATAACGGTGCCACGGATCGAGGGCTCCTTCTTGGTAAAGAGATCTGAGATCATCGGCTCTATAGCCCGGGCCAACATACTGCTCCTTGGACCGGCCGCCCACCAGGGTGCCGCCGTTGAAAATCAGCTCCCCTTTGACACGGATCCCGTTCCGGTAGATCACATCCCGTGTGGTATATTCGGATTTCATATCACCGGCAGCATCGTCTGACGGAGCATGCATGTACCCGTCAAAACGCAGGCTGCCGGAATTGTCGCCGCTGGAATCGTTGATCACCAGGGTGGCACCGGGATTGACGGTGAGCATATACAGCGTATAAGCCCGGTCGTCGTCACGGTAATAGCCGGTATCTTCGATGGATACTTTGAGTTCATACCCGTTCAGGTCCAGGATCTTGACGCCCTTCGGGATGTACGCCCAGTCGTTCGTTCCGTAGTCTTCCGTCCAGTGGACGTCGCCGGAAAGCTGGATGCTGACGTTTTCATCGCTTTGCAGCAGCTCCCGGATCTCGTCGCCGTCTTTGGTCCGAATCACGTCATCTTCTGCGCTGGCCGTTATCCCGAAAGCCGGGATCATGGTTATCACCAGTGCCGCGGACAGCAGGACCGATAACAGTTTTCTTCTTCGTTTCATGTTGTATTCCCCCTCTCTGCTCAATAAAAAACGACGTGAAACATCGGTTTCACGCCGCATTAAACCGGGCCCTGACTTCTGTGGTCAGAGCATCATAAACATTTCGCCTGCGGTGTCTGACAGTATTCTTCATCATGGTCAACCCCTTCACCATTGATTGTCCATCTATTATATCACATATTAGCGGTTTGTACACCACCCAATTTAGCACTTAAGAGAGAACAAGTGATAAAAAGAGGCTGACTCCATTGACGACTTTTCTCATTGTCGCCTCAATGAAAACCACCTTCGGCGGTGATATAATAAAACAATATATTATAGAAATAAGGAAACGCGATTATGAAAGGCTTGCGCAATAGAGTATTCAGCATCCTGATGGCAGTATTTCTGGTGATGGGAATGATGCCGGCATTCGGCACCGTGTATGCGGAGTTTTTCAGGGTGGGTTGTTCATCGTTCTGGCTGTCCTGGTGCTCATCAGCGGCGTCTTGCTGAAGCAGACTGACCTGGCGGTGTATGTGTATGCGCTCGGGCTTTTGTTTGCCGCGGCGGGAAAAATCGCAGGTGCTTTCCGGAGAACCGCCATGGTATATATCCAGTAAGTTGATTCGTTTTTTTGCAAAATACAAATTACCACTTGCATAAATCGATACAAAGGGATAAACTGTATCATATACAAATGGGGAGCTTGTGCAGGCAGGCTGAGAACGGGAGGTATGTCCCGGACCCACAACCTGATTTGGATAATGCCAACGTAGGGATATATGGAATACGGCCATTTTTTGAAATGGTTTTTTGCAGATATGTCTATTTGGCATATCTGTTGTTTTTTTATAGGAGGAAAAATGTTAGGAAGTTGTATTGAAAACGTCAGAAAAAAAGTGCCTTTGATCCACAACATTACAAATTATGTGACCGTAAACGATGTAGCCAATGTACTGCTTGCATGCGGAGGCAGTCCGATCATGTCCGATGAGCCGGAAGACGTGGTAGATATCACCAGCATCTGCGGCGGCTTGAATATCAATATCGGAACGCTCAACAGAAGCAGCATCGAAGCCATGCATCGGGCAGGTCTCAAAGCCCTTAAACTCGGGCATGTCATTGTGCTGGACCCGGTAGGGGCGGGCGCTTCGGCCCTTCGGACCACTACGGCAGCGGGCCTGATGAAGAGAATCCGGTTCACTGCGATTCGCGGCAACATTTCGGAGATCAAAACCCTCGCGCTCGGCAGTGGAACGACGAAGGGTGTGGATGCGGATGTTGCGGATGCTGTTACGGAAGAGTCTCTGGACGATGCGGTGGAATTCGCCAAATCTCTTGCGGCGGCAACCGGTTCCCTGATTGCCATCACCGGTGCGATCGATCTGGTTGCCGATGGAGAACGGTGTTTTGTTATTCGAAACGGCCGTCCGGAAATGGGAAAGATCACGGGAACGGGTTGTCAGCTTTCGGCTATGATGACAGCCTTCCTCGTGGCAAATCCGGATGCTCCGCTGGAAGCGGCAGCGGCTGCGGTCTGTACGATGGGCCTTGCCGGTGAAATCGGCTGGAGCAGGATGCAGGAAGGCGAAGGGAACGCCACCTACAGAAACCGGATCATTGACGCCGTTTACAATATGGACGGAAAGACTCTCGACCAGGGAGCAAAATACGAGATCAGATAGGGAAGGGGCATGGAAATGGAATCGGAAAGGAGAAAAGGGTTATCGGAGTCGCTGCTCCTGTACGCGGTAACCGATCGCCGCTGGCTCGGACAGCGGACCCTGGTCGATGCGGTTCGGGAAAGCCTCGAAGGGGGAGTGACTTTTCTGCAGCTCCGGGAAAAGGAGCTGGATGAAGAGCGATTTTATGAGGAAGCGGTGCAGCTTCAGGAGCTGGCGCGGAAATACAAGGTCCCCTTCGTCGTCAACGATAACGTGGATATCGCAGTCCGGATGGATGCGGACGGCGTCCATGTCGGACAGAACGATATGGAAGCCGGGGATGTCCGGGCGCTGATCGGACCGGACAAGATCCTCGGCGTATCGGCGCAGACGGTAGAGCAGGCGGTCCTCGCGGAAGAGCGGGGAGCGGATTATCTCGGAGTCGGTGCTGTTTTCTCCACAGGATCCAAGGATGATGCAGTCGAGGTTTCCTTTGAGACACTGAAGGCGATCTGTGAAGCCGTGTCGATCCCTGTCATAGCGATCGGCGGCATCACGCAGGAAAACACTGCGGATCTGGCGGGAAGCGGGATCTGCGGCATCGCCGTCATCAGCGCCATCTTTGCGAAGGAGAATATCAGGAAGGCGGCGGCAGACCTGAAGACAGCGAGCGTTGAGATGGTCAATGCGCAGGTGTAAAGCCGGAAGATTTGAGGAACAGGATGATAGTTGAAAAAAACATCAAAGGTGTGATCTTCGATATAGACGGAGTACTGCTGGATTCCATGAGGATATGGAAAGACCTCGGCGCCAGATATGTGGAAAGCCGCGGCGGAGAGCCGGAAGACGGTCTGGCCGGGATCCTGTTTTCCATGAGCATGGAGCAGGGGGCGGAATATCTCCGGGATCATTATTTCCCCGGCATGACCCAAAAGGAAATCGGGGAAGAATTGCAGAATATGCTGCGGGACTTTTACTGCTTCGAAGTCAAAGCAAAAAAGGGCGCGGCGGATCTGATGCAGGCTTTTGCAGCAGCGGGTATCCGGATGACGGCAGCCACGTCGAGTCCCCGCGGCCATGTCGAAAGGGCGCTGGACCGCAATGGGCTGCTGGGGTTTATAGAGAAGATTTTCACCAATGCCGAAGTGGGGTCGAGCAAGCATTCCCCTGAGATCTATGACCTGGCGGCGGAATCCATGGGGCTGCGCAGGGAAGAGGTCTGCGTGCTGGAGGATTCTCTCTATGCACTCAGGACCGCTGCAGAGGCCGGGTACTTTACGGTCGGCGTCTGTGATGAAGAGGGCGAGCCGGACCAGAAAGGACTTGAAGAAACGGCAGATATTTATGTCAAAAATCTTTCGGAACTGAAGAGGATCTTTGAACTGAAATGAATAACAAGCGGCAGATCGGGGGCACCACTTTCTGTCGCTATACAAAAGTGAGTGCTTGACAGAAAGGAATGGACATGAAAAAAGCATTGACGATCGCCGGATCGGATTCCGGCGGAGGCGCCGGTATTCAGGCAGACATCAAAACGATGACCATGAATGGGGTATTCGCAATGAGCGCCGTAACGGCTCTCACTGCACAGAATACGACCGGCGTTACAGGTATACTGGAGGTATCTCCGGAGTTTCTCCGCAAACAGCTTGATGCGGTATTTGAGGATATATTCCCTGACGCGGTCAAAATCGGAATGGTCTCATCCTCTGCCCTGATCAATGTTATTGCGGACCGGCTGGAACACTATGAAGCAAAGAATATCGTAGTGGACCCGGTCATGGTGGCGACAAGCGGAGCCCGTCTCATCGAAGAGGAGGCTGTGGAAGTCCTGAAAGACAGACTGCTTCCCCTGGCGACGGTAATCACGCCGAACATACCCGAGGCGGAGATCCTTACCGGAATGACGATAACGGGAGAACCGGGTATGGAAGAAGCTGCATTGGAGCTGTACAGCCGATACGGATGTTCGGCTCTTGTAAAAGGGGGACACAGCATCAATGATGCGAACGATGTCCTTTACCGTGCAGATGAGAACAAACCGGTATGGTTCAGAGGTCGGCGGATCGACAATCCCAATACGCATGGAACCGGATGCACCCTTTCGAGTGCGATCGCTTCGAATCTTGCAAAAGGATACGACCTGTCGGAATCCGTGGAACGCGCCAAAGCGTATTTATCCGGAGCACTGGCGGCCATGCTGGATCTCGGTAAGGGTTCCGGACCTTTGGCACATAATTTTGAATTGATGGGAGAGGAGTAAGACGAGTATGGGAAACAAGCAGAAATTTGACGGTTACGCCGCACAGTACGATGAATGGTTCATGAAAAACGAGCATCTATTTACCAGCGAGCTCCGGTTGTTCAAAAAGGCTCTCGGGGATATCGACGGAAAGAGACTCCTTTCCGTTGGCTGCGGAAGCGGACTCTTTGAAAGCTATATAGACTGTTCAAACATTGAGGGCATTGAGCCCTCGGAGGACATGGGGAAAATCGCCGAAAAGCGCGGCGTGAATGTGATCAAATACGGTTTGATCGAAGATGTCGATCTGCCTGATGAAACGTATGATATCATTTATTTCAACGGAAGCTCCAGCTATATGGAAGACCTGGCACCGGTTTACGAGAAGAGCCTTCGCGCTTTAAGAGACGGAGGCAGGCTGATCCTTTTGGATGTGCCGAAGGAAAGCGCATTCGGATTCATGTACCTTCTGGGAAAAAGCCTGGGCACTTATAATCATGAATTCCTTCAGAACGTAATGCCTGAGCTGCCGTATCCCTTGGCGCTGGCATCTTCGGGCGTCTGGCATTCCACAGAGGAAAAGATCGATGTCCTGAAGGCTCTGGGGGCAAAGAACTTCCGTTATTACCAGACGCTGATCCGGAATCCGATGTATACGAATGAAGAGCCGGAAGAAGTATCGGAAGGGTATAAAAGCGGCGGATACGTCGCGATCATCGCAGAAAAATAAAGGACGGAAAGATGAAATTATCAGATACACTGTTTGCAGAAGTGGAGGGTCTGTGGAAAGAAGCGGCGGGGAAGCCTTTTGTCATCGAAATGGCAAAAGGCACCCTGGATGAAGATCGCTTCCGGCATTACATGATCCAGGACTATCTGTATTTGCAGGATTACATGGATATTTTGAACCTCATTTTGGCGCATGCGTCCGATCCCGGACTTCGGGATTTCCTTCGCGGCACCATAGAAGAGACGAAAAACGAAATCGAACGTGTCCACGTCCCGAATATGAGGAAGATCGGCATAAGAGACGAGGAACTTTCCGGCTGCGGCAGGGAGAGCGTGATTATCGAATACGTTGGTTACATGAAACGTCAGTTGGAGGAAAAAGGTCTTCTGGCAGGCCTGACAGCGATGCTGCAGTGTTCATGGGCTTATGCATATATCGGAAAGACCTTGACGGAGAAGTATCCGGATAACATCGCTGCGTCTCCTTATCGCAGCTGGTTTGAAGCCTATACCTGCGGAGACTATGCAGCAGCGAACCGGAAGTGGATCGATGTCCTGGACAAAGAAGCAGAAGCAATTGGAGACGCAGAACGGGCGCGGTTGTGCCGGATCTTCCGGACTTGCGCAGAATACGAAAACCGTCTGTGGGACGAACTGTACAGCCGGGAAAAAGGTCATGAATGAATGAGACGAAGGGACTGCAGATAGACAACGAATCAATCCCATGGTATAATAAACAAAAGTGAAGGGGTTGACAGTGATGAAGAATACTGCCAGACTACGCAGACGAGTTGTTTATGATGCTCTGACCGGGGAGGTCAGGGGTTAAGTTAGTGCGGCGTGAAACGGATGTTTCGCGTCGTTTTTTTATTGAGCTGGGAGCTTGAAGCAGGGCGCTTGAAGCTGAACGGAGAGGGGGAATTCAACATGAAACAAAGAAAGAAGCTGTTGTCGATCTTATTGTCCCTGGCACTGGTGGTGACCATGATACCAATGATGACGATACCTTCTTCAGCGGACAGCTTCACGAGTATCACGGTAAACGACGCAGATACGTTGTGGGAATGCCTTAATGAAGGCGGCTACAACATCAAAATTGGAACCGACATCAGTTATTTCCAGAACGGGACCTATGATCATTGGTGCTGGACTTCCGGGAAGAACATTCTGGACCTGAATGGGCACATTGTGAACATCAGCAATGACAATGATCAGAACTATTCCACCCTGCTGAGAGTCCGGGGGAATGCGGAACTGATCATCTGCGATTCCGTCGGCGGCGGGGAATTGCACTACAATGGTTATATCAACTCAGACGGGGATCTTCGCTACCGGAATCTTATTGAGGTGGACGGCATTTTTACTCTGAACGGAGGCACGCTGTATGCCGGCCGGTCCAAGAATGAATATGTAGCGAAATACGCCCGAAATATGTACAAGCAGACCTTCGGCACCACGATTCAGGTCAATGACGGCGGCAAAGCGGTGATCAATGGAGGGACTCTCTGGGCCCGCGGGTGCCCGCCTGAAAACTCGGAGTATCCCAAGGCGTGTAATCTGTTGATGAAAAACGGAGCCGTTGCGGTGATCAACGGAGGGACTTTCATCGCCAAAAGCGGCGCAGATTCAATCTGTAATTATGGTAAGGACAGCAGTTTAGGGATAGTGGCCGGTGAGTTCACCTGTGAAGGATTGAGCCAGATCCTGATAAACGGGACTCCTTACAACTCATCGCCTGACGGCCATGTGGGGATGTCTTCGGGGAACCTTGCCCGGTTCAATGGATCGATCGAAAAGGATAAGGATTCGGTTTACTATTCCACTCATGTGAAACTGACGCCGGCGACGGAACAGGATGAAATGGAAATCACTTCAAACGCAATGAAGAAAAACGGCTGCTATTACCCGAATGAGAAACAATCCACATTCACCTACGGATACGACTACGATACCTGTTACTATGATGTCTTCCCCTTCAGCGTCAACGGTTACCGGGGAGCCGATCATCATATGGTTTATTATTGGGATATCTACAAAGCGGGTACGACGATCAAGGTTGCAGGGACAAGTGTGAGAAGAACGGGAGAATATGAAGGCACCTTTGACAATACGGTGGACCTGCTGAAGGATTTCCACCCGCTGAACAGCAACGGCGACCCGGATAATTCCAGGACTTTTGTTCCGGAACCCGGGGTGAAATATGAAATCGAATGCAGTGTATATGAGCGGCTGGGTGACGATTTCGTCTGGAGCTACAGTATCAAAAACCCGGAATTCATCTTCACGAAGGGCGGAGAAGCCCACTCGGTGGAGGTCTACTACGGATCGGCAACGACGACCTCTGCCGTTCAGGGGGAACCTGTAACGATTTACGCCGTGAAAAGAGAGCATAAAATGTTCTCCGGCTGGGAAGTGATTTCCGGTGGGGTGACCCTGGACGATCCGGGGCTGCAGTCGACGTCTTTTACCATGGGAGACAAAGATGTCAAGGTGAGAGCAAAATTTGTCGATACGAACTATATCGTGGCGACCTCTTCGCTGAATGTGCGGGAGACGCCGAGTACGGACGGCAACCGGATCGGCGGCCTGACCAAAGACCAGGAAGTCGCTGTGGTTGAGAAAAGACAGGACGGCTGGTATAAAATCGTTTTTGGAACGGGCTATGGCTGGGTCATGTCCGAATTCCTGAATCCGCTGGATGGCGGTCTCGGACCGAGCTGTCCCTTCGTGGATATTTCTCCGGGGCAGGAGTGGTACAATGCCGTTCTGTGGGCTTATTATGCAGAGCCTCAGGTCACCAACGGAATCGATGACAATCATTTTGGACCGATGAAAACGGTAACGAGAGGCCAATGTGCCGCTTTCCTCTGGCGGGCCATGGGCTGCCCGGATCCGAAAACGAGCTACAATCCCTTCAAGGACGTACCGGAGTGGCAATATTACTACAAGCCGATTCTGTGGGCAGTGGAAAACGGGATCACCAAGGGGACGTCTGCCGACAAGTTCTCTCCGGACCAGACCCTGTCGACAGCGCATATTATCACTTTCCTGTACCGGACGAAGAATCCGGGGAAGGACGGATGGTACAGTGAAGCGAGCCAGTGGGCATGCGAAGGAAACGGCGGTGCTCCGTTCGGTGTCAAGACCCAGGTCAATGAATACACCAACTGCCCGAGAGGGTATGTGGTCATGTTCCTGAAGGAGACAGAGAGTATTTAATCTGACGGTCAGGGAAGCACAAACTTTAAGCAAAAAAGCAGAGTCCCGGGACTCTGCTTTTTTGTACTTAAACCAGGATTATTGGATAAGGGGGTGCGGATTGCTGTTGCACCGTGGGAAACCTATGAAACCGCAGGGTTATCATCCCTCCCGTGGAATTGCTTTTCCTGTATGAATATGCTATTCTGAAAGCTAACGGGGGAGGCATAAAGGGTTGAAAGAAGTTCATAAACACAAGCGATGCATTATATGGGTTTTTACAGTGCTTCTAATCATGGCAACAGTTTGCCTGACCGCCGGATGCTCATCCAATGGTTTGGTTTCCTGGCTGTTTTCTACACAGTATAATGAAAACGGAGTCAGTCATTTTCTGGTGGTCACGATCGATGAGAATCAGACCAGAGAGTATATGGGCGAGTTGGACGGTCTTCCCATCTATATGGAAGGGCTGGATATCGAAGGGACCAATTTCAGGTCTGTAGACGCAGAGGATATTCCGGTGAAAGACGCAATTCAAAATAACCTGGTATCCCTGGAAGAGTGGGGAAAGTATGCCTCCAAAACCAAAACGGAAGCAGACGTTGAGATCCTGAAATTCGACAACTATGAAATAGCCGTCTATTCGAATGAATGCATCATAAGACCGATAGGCAGGTAATGAACGAATGGGACAAAAGGAGTCAAAGGGAATGATTTATTTTATCAGGCACGGACAGACGGAGACGAACAAGGCACATCGGCTGCAGGGCCACAGTGATATCCCGCTGAATGATGTTGGACGGGAGCAGGCAAAAACTGCCGCTGCGTGGTTCCGGACACAGGGAATCACGTTTGATCTTATATACTCCAGCCCGTTGGTTCGTGCAGTCGAAACTGCCAGGATCTTGGAGCCGGACGTTCCGATCATCACGGATGAACGCATCATTGAGATCGACTACGGGATCTACGAAGGAATGGACCTGAAGGATCCCGCGCCGGAAATCGTCACCTTCTTCTCCGATTTCGTGCATAATCCGGCGCCGGAAGGGATGGAAGCGCTGCCGCACATCATTGAGAGATTCGGAGCATTCCTGGAAGATATCCGCCCGCAGGCTGAAGGCAAAAGCATACTGATTTCCACTCACGCCATAGCGATGAAAGGCGGCCTGGAGTACCTGACCCCGTCTTCCGGAGGCA
>JAFWFI010000072.1 GCA_017515705.1 Bacillota bacterium | reverse complement strand
GTATTCTCGCAGGCCGCCTTGCACAGGATCCCCACCAAAGCGCTGTCCTTGCCGCCGCTGTTGCCGAAAACGATGGCATTGCAGTGGGCGTCCGCCAGGCAGTCTTTGATGAACTGCACTCTCTTTTCAAATTCTTCTTTGTAATCTCGCATTTCTTTCTCTCCTGTTCGGTACTGTTCATGCGTTTTGTATATTTTATCATACAATTTCAGCGAGCACAATTAGGAATACTCCTGCCTCCTGCTGAACATCAGTGCGAAGACTCCGATGACCAGAGCGTTCAGGCCAAGGCTTACCGGATAGGTCAGCAGCAGGGATTCAAAGGTCCCGAATTGGCGGAAGACGGTATACACCCAGACGATCCGGACACCGCAGACGGAAAACAGGGTGGCCAGGGCCGGGGTCATGGATTTCCCGAAGCCCCGCAGATAACCGGAAGTGATATCCGCCAGCAGGGAGAAGAGATAGGCTGAATACAGGTAGAACAGCCGGATCCGCCCCAGTTCGATGACCTCCGGGTTCTTATTGAAGAGTCCCAGCAGAGGCCGGGAGAAAACCAGGATCGTCACGCAGCAGGCTGCCGTAAAGAGAATGGCCAGCAGAATGCAGTCCTTCCACACCTTTCGGCACCGGGGGATGTTTTTCGCCCCGAAATTCTGTCCCACAAAGGTGGTACAGGCCTGAGTGAAGGAATTCAGCAGGTAGAAGGCCACGATCTCGATGTTCACCGCCGCCGCGGAAGCCGCCATTACCGTGGCTCCCAGACTGTTGATCCCGGACTGGATGCACAGATTTGAGATGGAAAAAACCATTCCCTGGATCCCGGACGGCACGCCGATCTTCAGGATCCGGATGAATTCCCTCCAGTCAAACCGCATGTCTTTCAAATCGATCCGAAGATCATCCGGGCTGCGGAGCAGAAGGATGAAGAGGATCGCCGCGCTGATCAGGTTGGAGACCACGGTGGCGATCGCCACCCCTTCCACCGTCATCCCGGCCACGCAGACCAGGAACAGGTTCAGCCCCACATTGATGACCCCGGCGATGATCAGGACGATCATGGGCGTCCGGGTGTCTCCGCGGCTTCGGAAAATCGCCGCCTCCACATTGTACAGGAAGATCACGGGCATGCCCAGGAAATAGATCCGGATGTACAACAGCGTCCAGTCGAAGATTTCCTCCGGCACCGCCAGAAGCTTCAGCATCCAGACAGCGATGCACTCCCCCCCTGCCAGGAACAGAATACCTCCGACCAGGGCGGCAATGATGGAAGTGGAAACCGCCTTCCGGATCCGCTCCCGGTCGCCGTGACCGATGTACTGGGCAATCACCACATTCGTCCCCAGGGAGATTCCGATGAAGAGATTGATCATCAGTCCCACCAGCGGGCCGTTGCTGCCCACCGCCGCCATGGCGTTTTCTCCCACAAAGCGGCCCACTACGGCAATATCCGCCGCATTAAAGACCTGCTGCAGGATGCCCGTGACCGCCAGCGGGAGTGAAAATACCAGTATTTTGTCCCAGAGGGAGCCGTTTAACATATCGATTTCCCGCTTCATCCTGCCTTCGCCTCGATAAAACAAAGAACGCCGGCCCTTACACCGGCGTTCCTTCATTGATACTTCTCCGATAACTCCTATTTTTTCAGCGTTTTCAGATACTCTTCGATCTGTTTGATGTCTTCCTTCGTTGCCTTTTCTTTCGGGCAAAACGCCGACAACACGCTGTAGACGGAGCCGTCAAACAGACGCGCCATTGTCAGAGCACTCTCCTCTTTCAGATAGTCCTCTTTGCTGATCACAGTATGATAAACATAATCCTTCCGGTCATGTTCGATTCTCAAATAGCCAAGATCCACCAAGCGAGCCAGTACCGTGTTCAGGGATGGTGTCTTCCATTCCTTTCCGGTCAGGAGCTCCTGCAGCTTGGCTCTCTTGACAGGCTGGCCATGACTCCATATCGTGATCATGATCTCTTCCTGCGTCGTATTGAGTTTTTTCATAAACACACCTCTCATAATATGATTTCCCATCACTTACATTTTGTTGCAAGTCCTGTTGAATGTCAAGTGAAATCTTGTAAATTCCAACCATTTATTCTCTGTTTTTGTTTAAATACTTGATTTTTCCCAGTTCATATTGGTCATTTCCCTGTGAATCGATTGCCACAGTAACCGGGAAATCCTTCACCGTCAGTTTCCGGATCGCTTCCGCGCCCAGATCCTCAAAGGCAATCACTTCCGCCGCAGTCACGGACCGCGCGATCAGAGCCGCCGCGCCGCCGATGGCAGCGAAGTAAACGGCGCCGTTTCGGACGATGGCTTCCTTCACTTCCGGAGAGCGGGGGCCTTTCCCGATCATGCCCGCCTGTCCCAGGTCCAGCAGCACGGGCGCATAGGGATCCATCCGGTAACTGGTAGTGGGTCCCACGGATCCGATGACCTGTCCGGGCCTTGCAGGCGCCGGGCCGGCATAGTAAATGAGGGCATCCCGTATATCAAAGGGAAGCTTTTTCCCCTGCCGAAGCATCTCCACCATTCGCTTATGGGCCTCATCCCGGGCCGTGTAAATCGTCCCGGTGATCAGCACGCTGTCCCCTGCTTTCAGCTCCTTCAGTTTTTCCCTGCTGAAGGGCGCCTCCAGTCGGATCTCATTCATAATACCACCTCCCCGTGCCTGGAAACGTGGCAGTTGATGTTGACTGCCACCGGCATCCCGGCGATGTGGGTCGGGAATGTTTTGATTTTTACCGCCAGCGCCGTGGTACGACCGCCGAAGCCTTGGGGGCCGATGCCCAGCCCGTTGATCCGCTCGAGCAGTTCTTCCTCCATGGCTGCATAGAATTCGTCCGGATGGGGTTCTTCCAAAGGAACCAGCAGCGCCTGCTTGGCCATCAGGGCCGCCCGGTCGAAGGTCCCGCCGATTCCGACGCCCACCACAATGGGCGGACATGGATTGGCGCCGGCCTCTTCCACGCACTGAACAATGAAATCCTTGACGCCTTCCGCTCCCGCAGAGGGTGGGAACATTTTGATCCGGCTCATGTTCTCCGATCCGAAACCCTTCGGCGCCAGAATTACCTTCACCCGGTCTCCCGGCACGATTTCATAATGGACATGGGCGGGCGTATTGTCGCCGGTGTTTCCCCGGCGAATCGGGTCCGCCACAATGGATTTTCTCAGGAAGCCTTCCGTGTAACCCTTCCGGACGCCTTCATTGACGGCATCTTCCAGGTTTCCCCCGGTCAGGTGGACGTCCTGTCCCACTTCCAGGAACACGCAGGCCATGCCGGTGTCCTGGCACAGCGGAAGCCGCTCCTCGCCGGCGATCCGTATATTCTCTTCGATCTTTTCCAGGATGTCGCCCGCAACGGGCCAGTCTTCCTGTTCCCGGCACAAGGAAATCCGGCGGCAGACATCCTCTCCCAAAAAGAAGTTGGTTTCTTCCGCCAGCTTTGCCACAACCCGGGTGATTTGATCCACGTGAAGTTCTCTCATACCGTTCTCATCTCTTCCCCTCAAATTGCTAGTTTTATAATAAATCAGATATAAATGGAAATCAACAAAAAATGTTTTATGAAAACGCTTCCATTTCAACAATTTTTTCTATGTTTTCTGAACGAATCCGAAGAACCGTCGGCAAAATTATATTTCATCAAAAACCTTGGTTTTCCTCTTGCGAAAAGAACATATGTTCTGTATAATGAAGAGGAAAGGAAGCATTGACATGAAACTATTATCCGAACCCATTGACGCCATCGTCCGTTTCCGGGCGAGCGGGGACGGGACGCCCCTCCCCTATAAATTCCGATACAAAGACAGCTACAACAACGCCTACGAGGTTCGGATCGACCGGATCGACCAGGTAAAGGAATGGCGATTCGGCGGGAAACGCAGCTTCGTGTATCGCTGCACCAGCAACATCTGCGGCGCGCAGCGGATGTACGAGATCCGCTACCTGGTAGACGAATGCCGGTGGGAATTATATAAAATGTGAAATGTCCGCGCCGTAGTCAATGTTTTCATAGCCGAATCCGTACATGTGGTAAAAGTCCTCCCAGAAGCCCTCCAGGCCGGCCAGTTCCGCCACATTCTCCGTTGTCACGGACTCCATCCTCCCGGAGATCTGTTCCTGGATATGCGGCTGCAGTTCCAGGTCATCCATCCGGATCCGGTTCATCTCATCCACCTCCGGTTCTTCGCCGGGGGCCATTTTTTTGCACAGCAGCCGCTCCATCTGCCGGATACAGTCCTCGTAGCAGCCTTCTTCTTCCATGACTTTTTTGGCGATGGCGATGTAGATGGGCGCCCGGGGGATCGCAATGCTGGCCTGGGTGACCATGCTCTTGTTCATGGAAATATATCCTTTTACCCCCCTGTCTCCGAAGTCCTCCGTGATCTTAAGGGAGGTCTCATACAGGTGCTGTTTGGCCTGTCCCATGGTGCCGTGAAGGTAAATCGGGTAGGTCACCTCCGGTCCCAGGTAGGAAAAGGCCACCGCCACTGCACCCTCCGACAGCACACCGGCCTCCGACAGGGTCTGGATCCATTCATACCAGTCCTCACCGCCCATGACCTTCACGGAATTCTCGATTTCCTGCGGTGTTGCCGCATCGATGACGACCTCCCGGATCTCCATGGTCCGAAGGTCCAGGTCATTGCCCGTAAAAGGCTCCCCGGTGGTTTTCAGGGCGGAACGAACGACCCTCCCGTCCCCCAGCGTGCGCTTCGGTGCCGCCAGGCTGTAGATCACCAGGTCCGCCGGTCCCATCTCCCGCCGGAGGATCTCTACGGCTTTTTCCTTTGTGGATCCAAGAAAGGCGTCTTCATTGATCGTAACGGCCTTCAGCCCGTCTTCCCCCGCCATCTCGTCAAAAGCATGGTAGTTGTAAAATCCCGGGGAACCGGTCCGGTTTTCCGAGGGCTCCCTTTCCCGGCAGATTCCCAGGGTGGCCGCTCCGTACCCGTAAGCCGCGGCGATCCGGGCGGAAAGCCCGTAGCCGGCGGAACAGCCGATCACCAGCACATTTTTCGGCGGTGTCCGGCGGAACGCCCGCCGCTCTCTGCTTTTCATATAGTCAATTTCCCGCCGCACATGCTCCCGGCAGCCCTCCGGGTGCGCAGTGGTGCACAGAAATCCTTTCACATTCGGTTTGATGATCATTCTGACTGCCTTCCTTCCGTCTGTTTCTTTCCGCAGATATCCTTCATGGCCGCCCGGGCCGAGGAAAAGGCGAACTGCAGGTTATACCCGCCGGTATCCCCGTCCACGTCCAATACTTCCCCCGCAAAATACAATCCCGGGATGCGTTTCGATTCAAAAGTCTTCGGCGCGGTTTCCGGCAGCGCCACGCCGCCGCAGGTCACCATGGCCTGGGAAAAACCGGCCGTGCCGGACACGGTGAAGCTGTCCCGGAAAATCCGGTCCAGGATCCTTTCCGACTCCGCGCCGGAGCTTTCGGAAAACCGCCGGTGCGGGTCGATCTTTTCCGTTTCAAAGAAAACCCTCAGCAGCGCCTCCGGCAGACCCATAGGCGCAAAAATGTTCCTGAAAACGGTAAAGGTCTCCTGCTTTGCCCCGCCGGCGCCTTCGCTGCCCTGCCGGACCGCTTTCAGCTTTTCCCGGGCTTCCTCCCGGCTCATCGCCGGGCAGTAATTCAAGACGATCTTCCTTCCGGGCTTAACGTACCTGGAAATGTGCAGAACTGCCGGTCCGGAAAATGCCCGGTGGGTGAAGAGCAGATCTCCTTCCGCAGCGCCTTCTTCCGCCGCGATCCGGACTCCCAGCACCGATGCACCGGACAGCTCACTGTACGGGTAATTCTCCACATTCACCGGCACCAGGGCAGGCTTCGGCGGAGTCACTTCCAGTCCAAGTTCCTCCAGCAGCGGAAACAGGCTGCCGTCGGATCCGGTAGCCGGATAACTGCAGCCTCCGGTACAGACCAGAACCTTTTCCGCGCTGAATTCTTCCTTCTCCGTCCGGATCCGAAACCCGTCCCCTTCAGGGATCAGTTCCCGGACTTTCAACCCGCAGCGGATCTCAAAACCGTTCTCCTCTGCCCGGCTCACCAGGAAGTCCCGGACTGCACGGGCAGAAAAGGACGCCGGATAGACCTTTCCGTCTTCCCGCTCCACAGTCTCCAGTCCTGCGCTTTCCAGAAACCGGCAAAGCGCTTCGTTGCTGAAGCTGTACAGCGCCGAACGGATCTTTCCGCCGTTTTTTCCGTAATGGGCCGGGAATTCTCGGATGGACCCGCCGTGGGTCAGGTTGCACTGCCCCGCTCCGGTGAGCAGGAGCTTCTGCCCCGGTTCCCGTCCGCCTTCCAGAATCAGTCCCTTCAGGCCTTTCCCGCCGGGGAACTGCCCGGCGCAGGCGGCTGCGAACAGGCCTGCCGCCCCGCCGCCTATAATGATCAGATCGTACATGGTTCTTTCCTTTCGTCCCATTATTGTAGTTTCTTTGAAAAGGCTTGTCAAGAATCGCAGCTGCAGGGCGAACCGCCCAAAGAGCTGTATGATTTCCGCCCGAGGCGACGCAGAACGCGGGTGCTTAGCGATTGGCGAGCTCTGTAAGAGCGAAGACAGAGCTTAGCACCCCTGCGTGAGTGCCTCGAGCGCGAGCGTCCGAGGGGGAAATGCATACAGCTCAAAAAGCGGTTCGCCGCTTAAGCGGTGCCCGGTTGAAACTTTTCAAAAAGACGTTATAATGGAAGAAGAATGAACCATCCGAAAGGAGCACACTATGATAAATCAGACAAACGTTGTAGAAAAAGCACTGGCCTTCGCCGCCATCGCCTACCAGGGACAGGACGACCCCCTCAGCGGCATCCCGCGCATCGTCGGCATCAGCGAAGCCGTGGTGTGCATGGCCTCCATCGACCCGAAGGACCGGGACATGATGGCAGCAGCAGCCCTGAAAGACATCGCCGACCGCACGGACGTCAGTTGGGACGAGGTGGAAGAAACCTTTGGCGCCCGGATGAAAGGGATCCTGAACGCTCTTCGCATCGAGACCGCACGGCCGGATATGGATCCGGAAGAATGGTCCGCTGTCCGGGAAGCGGAAGTCGCCGCGCTGAAGCGCCTCCCCCTGAAATTGAAAATGGTGGTGCTGGCGGATAAGCTGGCGGAAGTCCGGGCCCTGTTCCGGGAATACGGCACCTATCAGGAAGGGCTGTGGGAACGCCTGCCCTTCTCCGACCCGGACCGGCTGTACCGGTATTACTACGGAATCAGCGACGTGATGCAGGAATTCGAAGAATATTCGGCATATACCGAATATAACCAAATCATTGCCCGGCTTTTCATCCGTCACAGGTAGTTTTTTGAAAAAATTTCAAAAGACAGATTGACGGAACCGAACCAAGGTGGTATAAATAGTATGAGTGTAATCACAGAAAGGTGCAGAACGAAACATGAAGAATGTAAATATCGTTTCCAACGTCTATTTTGCATACTATTATGACAGCTTTTACTTTGCGGATAAAGTAGGAGCTTTTCGTGCTGCAGAAAACCTTTGATGATGAACGTTATAAACGAACGTCACTGAAGACTATGCCGCCCGGAAATCTCCCGGGCGGTTTTTTAATGGAAAGGAGCAAAAAATGATTGCAGTATTAAAACAAGGCACTTCCGACCAGCAGCAGGCCAGCCTGATCAGCTGGTTCAAAGACATGGGACTGGACGTCCACATTTCCAAGGGTGAATTCCACACCATTTTAGGTCTCATCGGAGACACCAGCAAAGTCGACATCGGGCTTCTGGAAAGCCTGTCCATCATTGAATCCGTCAAGCGGATCAGCGAACCCTTCAAGAACGCCAACCGGAAATTCCACACGGAAGACTCGATTATCGACGTGAACGGCGTCCTGATCGGCGCCGGGAACTTCCAGATCATCGCCGGGCCCTGCTCCGTGGAAAACCACGACCAGATCCTCGAAGTAGCCCAGCGGGTCAAAGCCGCCGGTGCGACCATCTTAAGGGGCGGCGCTTTTAAACCCCGGACCTCCCCCTACGATTTCCAGGGGCTGAAAGCCGACGGGATCGAACTGCTGCTGGAGGCCAAGAAAGTCACCGGCATGCCGCTGATCTCCGAAATCATGAACATCAACGACCTGGATCTGTTCGAAGACGTGGATATCATCCAGGTAGGCGCCCGGAACATGCAGAACTTCGACCTGCTGCGGGAACTGGGCAAAACGAAGAAAAACGTCCTCATCAAGCGGGGCCTGGCCAATAATATGAAAGAACTGCTGATGAGCACCGAATACATCATGGCCGGCGGGAACGAAAACGTGATCCTGTGCGAGCGGGGGATCCGGACCTTTGAAACCTACACGAGAAACACCCTGGACCTCTCCGCCGTTCCCATGCTCCACGAGCTGTCTCACCTGCCGGTGATCGTGGATCCGAGCCACGCCACCGGGCTGTCCCGGCTGGTGGAACCCATGGCCCTGGCGGCTACGGCAGCCGGTGCGGACGGATTGATGATCGAAGTACACAACAACCCGGAAAAAGCCCTCTGCGACGGAGCCCAGTCCCTGACACCGGACCAGTTTGACGTCGTCGCCCGGAAGGTCCGGAAGATTCGGGAGGCGATGGCGGAATGATTTTGGGCATCGCCGGACTGGGGCTCATCGGAGGCTCCATGGCCAAGGCATTCAAGGCCAATTCCGATACCGTTATCTACGGGCATGATACCGATTCATCGATCCTGAACATCGCCAAAATCTACGGCGCAGTGGACGAGACACTGACACCGGAAAACATCCGGGACTGCGACGTGATCCTGCTCTGCCTGTACACCCGGCCTTCCATTGAATACCTGCGGGAGATCGCTCCCCTGGTGCGGAAGGACGCCTTCGTCATCGACTGCTGCGGCACCAAGCGGCGGATCTGCGAAGAAGGCTTCGCCCTGGCGAAGGAACACGGCTTTACCTTTGTGGGCGGCCACCCCATGGCGGGAACCCACCACTCGGGCTTCCGGAGCAGTACGGAGGAACTCTTCCGGGACCAGCCCATGGTCATCATCCCACCGGTTTACGACGACATTTTACTACTGGAGAAGATCAAGCAGATTCTGGCGCCCTGCCGTTTCGGGACCTTCTCCGTGCTTACCGCCGAGGAACACGACCGGCTCATCGCCTTTACGTCGCAGATGGCCCACATCGTTTCCAACGCCTTTATCAAAAGCCCCTCGGCCCTGCAGCACAAGGGGGTTTCCGCCGGCAGTTACAAAGACCTGACCCGGGTCGCCTGGCTGAACCCGTCCATGTGGGCGGACCTGTTCCTGGACAATAAGGAAAACATCCTCTTTGAACTGGATACCTTCATCGACTCCATGCAGAAGTACCGGGATGCCATCCAGAACGACGACCTGGAAGGCCTCTGCAGCCTGCTGGAAGAAGGCCGCCGCCTCAAGCAGGAGGTGGACGGATAATGCAGACAGTGAGCGTCCGTGCGGAAAGCCGGGGCTACGAGGTCCTGATCGAAAAGGGATTGCTGGCACGGATCGGAGAGCTGGCCGCTGAGGTGAACGCTCCCTGCCGGGTGGCGGTTCTTACCGACGATATCGTCGAACAATATTACGCGGAATCAGCGGAGGAAAGTTTCCGGAAAGCCGGATTCGACCCCGTCCGCTTTGTGATTCCCCACGGAGAAGCTTCCAAGAATCCGGAACAGCTGATCCGGATCCTGCGGTTCCTGGCGGAAGAAAAACTCACCCGCAGCGACATGATCGCCGCCCTGGGCGGCGGCGTGGTGGGCGACATCGCCGGGCTGGCGGCCTCCCTGTACCTGAGAGGGGTCAGACTGATCCAGATTCCCACGACGCTGCTGGCGATGGTGGACTCCTCCGTGGGAGGGAAAACCGCGGTGGACCTGCCGGAAGGGAAGAACCTGATGGGTTCCTTCTACCAGCCCCACCGGGTGATCTGCGACCCGGAAGTACTCTCCACCCTGCCGGAAGACATCTTTGCCGACGGTTTGGCTGAGGTCATCAAATACGGCCAGATCTGCCGGGAAAAGATTTTCGACTGGATGAAAGACCCGAAAGCCCGCATTGAGGAAGTGATCGGCGAATGCGTCCGAATCAAGCGGGACATCGTGGAAAAAGATGAAAAAGACACCGGCGAGCGGCAGCTGCTGAATTTCGGCCACACCTTCGGCCACGGCATCGAAAAATGCAGCGGATACCGGATCTCCCACGGGAAAGCGGTTGCTGTCGGGATGGCCCTGATGGCACGGAGCGCGGTCCGGATGGGCACCGGTACCAAAGACTGCCTGGAGAATCTGACCGGAGTCATCAAGAACGCCGGTCTGCCCACCGAAACCGACTTCACGGCGGAGGAGATTTTCAGCGCCGTCCTGTCGGACAAAAAACGCACAGGCGATTCCATCACGCTGGTGATCCCGGACCGTACCGGGCACTGCCGGCTGGAAAAGATGCCTGTGGAAACAGCGAAAGAATACCTGGTCTGCGGATTGGACCGGGACAAAGGATAAATCATGAACATCACGGTAGAACCGAGACCCATCGGGGGCCGCATCACGGCCATCCCCTCCAAATCCCATATACACCGGCTGCTGATTTCCGCCGCCCTGTCCGGGGAAGAGACCCGGGTGATCTGCCCCGCCTCTTCCGAGGACATCGGGGCAACGGCCCGGTGCCTGAATGCCCTGTGTGCGGACATCTCCTACGACGGGGAAGCGTTCACGGTGCGGCCGAACCGGGCTAAGGCCCTGTCAGGTCGGCGGGTGCTGGACTGCGGGGAAAGCGGCTCCACCTACCGGTTTCTGTTCCCGGTAGCCTGCGCATTGGGGGCGGACGCCTCTTTTCTGCTGAAAGGCCGGCTGCCGGAGCGGCCCATGGACCCGTTGTTTCATGAACTGGAAGCCCATGGCGTCACCATCACCGGCAAGGGAGGCGTTGAAGTCCGTTCTTCCGGACAACTGCAGAGCGGGGTCTTTACCATCCCCGGGGACATTTCCTCCCAGTTCATCAGCGGCCTGCTCTTTGCCCTGCCCCTGCTGAAAGGGGACAGCGAGATCCGCATCACCGGAAAGATCGAATCGAAGAAATACATCGACATCACCCTGGAAGCCCTGAAGCAGTTCGGGGTCCGGGCGGATATGGAAGAAAGCCGTATCCTCGTGCCCGGGAACCGGGACTACCGCACCCCCGGAACCGTCCGGGGCGAGGGCGACTGGTCCAACGCCGCCTTCTGGTGCTGCGCTGCCCTGGTTTCCGGCCGGCCGGTGAGCATCAACGGGCTTTCCCCCGGCTCCCCCCAGGGAGACAGGGAGATCCTGAACATCTGCAGGGAAATGGGAGCCGGCGTCCAATGGGAAGACAGCATCGTGACTCTCACCCCCGGCGCTCTGCAGGGAATCGACATCGATGTCAGCGACGTGCCGGACCTGGTGCCGGCCATTGCCGCAGCTGCCTGCGCCGCAAAGGGAACTACCCGGATCCTGAACGCCGGGCGGCTTCGGATCAAGGAAAGCGACCGGCTGCAGTCCGTGACCCAGGTACTGAAAGGTCTGGGCGCCGACATCGAAGAAGGCGAAGACAGCCTCACCATCCGGGGCGGAAAAACGCTGACCGGCGGGACCGTGGACTCCTGGGGAGATCACCGCATCGCCATGATGGCCGCCATCGCCGCACCCCTGTGCAGCAATCCGGTCACCATCCGGAATGCGGAAGCGGTAAAGAAATCCTATCCCGGTTTTTTTGAGGATTTGAGAAAACTGGAAATCGGAGATTGAAAAAGATCCTTCGCTTCGCTCAGGATGACAATACCAGCCGTGCAGACGATGGATTCATGACGGCAGCAGGAGGAGAAACGTCGCAGGGACATTGCGAGCAGCCGGTCCTTAGCGACTGGCGAGCTCTGAAAGAGCGAAGACATAAGTGAGGTCCCAAGAGCCCAAGCCATTGGTGAAGGGGGATTGGCTAGACCGAACTTATGCAAAGCTGAGCATAGTACCGCTGCGTTGCGAGCCATAGCGAGAGCGTGTCCCGAGATGTTTGCTCCGAATGCGCCAAATGAATCCTTATCACATACGCATCACTCATATAAGGAGGACTATCATGAGTTCCACTTACGGACAGAATATCCGATTTACGATTTTCGGCCAGTCCCACTCCCCGGCCATCGGGGTCACGGCAGAAGGCCTCCCCTACGGGTTCAAACCGGACCTGGAACGGCTCCAGGCCTTTCTGGACCGGCGGGCGCCGGGCGGCAGCGATCTGAGCACCCCACGGCAGGAAGCCGACCGTTTCACCGTCCTGTCGGGCATGAAAGACGGCGCTTTCTGCGGCGCGCCTTTCACCGCCACCATCGAAAACACAGATACGAAATCAAAGGACTACAGCGCCTTTAAAGATACGCCCCGTCCCGGCCATGCGGACTACACGGCCGAAATGAAATACCGGGGCAGCCAGGACTTTGCCGGCGGCGGCCATTTTTCCGGCCGGCTGACGGCTCCCCTGTGCCTGATTGGCGGAATCTGCATCCAAATCTTAGAGGAAGAAGGCTTCCGGATCGGCTCCCATATCATGCAGATCGCCGACATCAAAGACGAACCCTTCGACCCAGTCTACCCGCCCACCTACCGGTTCCGGGAACTGCAGGAAATGACCCTGCCGGTCATGGACCTGCTGGCGGGCGTCCAGATGTCCGAAGCGATCCGGGAAGCCCGGGATGAAGGCGACTCCCTGGGCGGCATCATCGAGTGCTGCGTCTACGGACTGCCGGCCGGATTGGGCGACCCCATGTTCGACGGCATGGAAAACCGTATCGCCTCCCTGGTATT
>JAFWFI010000071.1 GCA_017515705.1 Bacillota bacterium | reverse complement strand
GCGTGCCGGGCCTTGGGCCAGGGATCGCTGAAATTCAGGTAAAGGCCGGCGATTTCCCCCGGGCCGAAGCACTCGGAGGGGCGCTGAAGGAACTGGCCGATGAAGCGGACGTTTGTAAGCCCCGCTTCATGGACACGCTGGGCTGCCCGCAGGAAGACCCGCTCCTGTCCTTCCACACCGATATAATTGTATTCCGGGTGCCGCCGGGCCAGCTCCGTCAGGAACTTTCCCTTGCCGCAGCCCATTTCCAGGAACACCGGTTGATCGTTGCCGAAAACCTCGTTCCACCGGCCCCGGAATTCCTCCGGTCCGAAGACGAAATAGGCCTGCAGCCGTTCGATCTTCTCCGTCGCCCCTTTCACTCTTCTGTATCGCATGATCGATCGTTCCTTTATCTTTCAAACCGCCCGGAGGCTTCGAACCAGAACACCACGCCGCCGTCGATGTTCTTTGCGCCGAAGGCATACCCGTGCATCTGCAGGATGCTGCGGGAAATGGACAGTCCCAGTCCGGTGCCCTTCTGTCCCGTCAGGGTCTGGGCCTTGTAGAATTTTTCCCAGATGTAGGGCAGGTCTTCCTCGCTGATGCCCTTGCCTTCGTTCCAGACGGAGATCCGGATCCCCTGGCTGTACCGGGATACCGGCGGTTCCATCATTTCGTCCTCGCTGAGCTCCTCGAAGCTCAGGATGACCCTCTGATCCCCGTCGGCATGCTTGAACGCATTGGAAATGAAATTGGTCAGCACCTGCTCCAGCCGGAACTCGTCGCCGTACACATAGAAGCTGTTGTCCGGGATCTCGCTGCACTCCAGGAAGATTCCCTGGGTCTGGGCCAGCTGGCTGAATTTCTCACAGGCCGGCTCCAGCAGTCCGTAAATATCGAACTCCTCCCGGTTGATGGTAAAGGTGCCGGATTCGATCTGGGAAATGTCCAGCATTCCCCGGACCATCTGGCTCATCTTGTTGATTTCCTCGCCGATGACTTCGAAATAGCGCTGCTTTTCCTCTTCATCGTCCACCACGCCGTCTTCAATGGCTTCCAGGTAGCTGTTGATCACGGCGATAGGCGTCTGCATTTCATGGGAAGCCTGGGCCGTAAACTGCCG
The DNA here is from genome assembly GCA_017515705.1 of Bacillota bacterium. Taxonomy (GTDB): domain Bacteria; phylum Bacillota; class Clostridia; order Peptostreptococcales; family Anaerovoracaceae; genus RUG14258. Next base: position 1,200 of record JAFWFI010000071.1, on the reverse strand, counting down.
CCTCAGCACTTCCAGGTTCTTTTCTTTCTCCAGTTCGTTCTTCAGACCGTCGATGTTCTTCTGCAGTTTCTCCGACAGGTCGTTCAGGGTGTTCCCCAGTGTCCCGATTTCGTCTTCCCGGTCCCCTTCGTAGCGGACGTCAAAGTTCAGCCGCCCGATTTCCCGGGCAATGTAATTGAGTCGCCGCAAGGGTACGGATATGTTCCTCGACAGCAGGTACGCCGCATCCACGGCGATCAGCGCCGAGGCGATCATGATGAACATCATCAGCAGTTTCATGATCTTGACCGCATCGGAAATGGCCTTGACCTGGATGCCGACCAGCACCAACACGTTGTTCTCCAGCCGCTCCGCATAGGTGTACTGCACCAACTGCCCGTTTTCATCCTTGTATTCGTAGATCCTCGTGGTGCCGGGCATCAGCTGCAGGGAATCCGCAGGCACGAATTCATTGGTATTCTCAATGTCCATGTTGGCCCGGCCCCCGTAAACCAGGGAATTATTGCTGTCCAGGATGATGATCCGGCCGCCGGTCTCGATGACCAGCTCGTCCACCCGGTAGAGAAACTCCTCGTAACTCCCGCTGGACTCCGTCATGATCTCCCCCACCTTGTCCGCCGCTTCCCGGGCCTGGGTCAGCTTGCTGGCGTAATACACCCGCCCGGCGAAGAGGCTCAGGATCAGGTAGGACGCGATCAGGATGAGCATCACGGCGATGAGGATCGTCACGAATGTCTTGGTAAATATGGATTTTTTCATTGCTTATTCTGCCTTTGCATCCTCATTGATATAAAAACGATAGCCTACGCCCCGGACAGTCTGGATCTCGCAGCCGGAGTCCTTGATCTTGCTTCTGAGGCGCTTGATGTGGGTGTCGATGGTCCGCATGTCGCCGTAATAATCGTATCCCCAGATCTTGTCGATGATCTTTTCCCGGGATAAGGCGATGTCGCAGTTCTCCCAGAAAAACATCAGCAGGTCGTATTCCTTCGGGGACAGGTCCACTTCCTTCCCGTCCAGGATCACACGGTGGGCACGGACGTTGATCTTGATCCGGCCGGCTTCCAGCACTGTTTCCGTGGTCTTGGAACTTCTGCGGATCAGGGAACGCACCCTCATCATCAGTTCCCGGTTGCTGAAGGGCTTGGTGACGTAGTCGTCCGCCCCCAGTTCAAAACCGAAGACCCGGTCGTTTTCTTC
>JAFWFI010000070.1 GCA_017515705.1 Bacillota bacterium | reverse complement strand
CCGGAACCTTCCACATCCACCAACCCCTTCAGCGATGTGAAGGCGGAGGACTACTTCTATAAAGCGGTGCTCTGGGCGGTGGAAAAGAACATTACCAAGGGGATGTCCGAAACGGAATTCGCACCGGAATCCCCCTGTACCCGCGCGCAAGTGGTTACCTTCCTGCACCGGTATGAGGAAACGCCGGCCCCCGGCAGCATCACCAATCCGTTCACGGATGTGGCGGCTTCGGATTATTTCTACAATGCCGTGCTGTGGGCGGTGGACAAAAACATTACCAAGGGTATGACGGAGACGACTTTCGAGCCGAACCTGTCCTGCACCCGTGCGCAGATCGTGACATTCCTGTACAGAGACATGGGAACGGAGTGATGAAGCATGAAAACAAAGAGATTCTTATTGACATTGCTGGCGCTGATCCTGGCGATCGGGATGTTCCCGCTGACCGCCAGCGCGGGCAGCCTGCAGGTGGTGGACGACGGCAGTGACACCATGGTCTACGCCGGGGGCATTTACGACCTGAAAGTTAAGGCCATCGGCGGCACGGGCGATGTAACCTATACCTGGCAGATCGGCCTGGGGAACGGGGAAAGCGGCTGGAGCAGCGGCTGGCATACCATCACCCAGTACTTAGACAACTGGGCGGACACCTATTCCTTTGAAAGCGAGATCCCGTCGTCCGGCGGGCAGGCCCATCTGATGAATAACCTGAGGATGGACACAGCCTTTTTCGAAGATAACGGGGAAGACAAGACCAGCGACTGGCATGAGATTCAGTTCCGCTGCGTGGCGGAGGACAAAGAGGGGAATAAGGGAACGTCCCAGGTCTATAACATGTATGTATACTCCTACGACGCCATGAAGAAGCGGGTGAACCAGGAGAATGCCTTCCAGATGCTCACAGAGCCCTCCGGCACTGAGATTACTCGGGAAGTCGGACAGGCGGTGGACTTCATGATTCATACCAACGAATTCCCCGAATGGATGACGGACAGCGAAGTCAGGACGGACCAGTATTTTGAAATCACCGACAGCTCCGGTACCAATACCACCAAGGGCGACGGGGGGTATCATTACAGTCTCAACCGGTATTCCCCCTGCACTCTGACCGTGGTTTCCCATGCGGACCTGTACTGCGGGCCGAATCTGATCAAGTCCGCGAGCAAGACCTATACGGTGACCTTCCAGGCGAAGGAAGAGACCAAACAAACTGCGGACAGGGTCATTTTCACCTTGGATACGCCGGTGGACGGGGCGAAACCCCCAACAACCCTTTGGTGCGTCGGAGCCAACGTCAAAAGTCTGACCTGGCTTCGGAAGGAAATAACGGAGCGAGGCATAGAGGATTGGGAGAAGATGCCCTCCACGGCTTCCTTCAAGGAAGGGAAGAGATATATGGCGGAAATCGTGTTCACTCCTGATACCGGATATGAATTTGCGCCGAAGAGCGATTTGAAACTGACCTTAACCAACAATAATTATGTCAACGGAAGCCTTGCTGAGCTGACGCCGGATAAACTGACGGTCCGGGTGGAGTTTGAAGCGACTGCCAATAACCCCTTCGTGGACGTGGCAAAGAGCGACTACTTTTACGATGCGGTGATCTGGGCAGTGAAGCAGGGAATCACCAAAGGAACGGACGCCACTCATTTCTCGCCGGCGGATCCCTGTACCCGGGCACAGGTAGTGACCTTCCTGCACCGGGCCAAAGGTTCACCGGAACCTTCTTCCACCGTGAATCCCTTCTCGGACGTGACTTCATCGGACTATTTCTATAAACCGGTGCTGTGGGCGGTGGAGAAGGGCATCACCAACGGCGTGGAGCCGGGATACTTCGGAGCCGCCGACACCTGCACAAGAGGGCAGGTGGTGACTTTCCTGTGGCGGGCCGAGGGCAGCCCCAAACCTTCTTCATCGGTCAATCCCTTTACGGACGTGACTTCGTCGGATTATTTCTACGAACCCGTGCTGTGGGCAGTGGAAAAGGGCATTACCAAAGGGACTTCCGATAAAACATTCGGACCGGAGGATCCCTGCGACAGGGGTCAGATCGTGACCTTCCTGTACCGGGACCTGGGTTAGAAGGGGTATAATAGGGAAGAATAAGCAAAAGGGAGGGTGAGCAGTGTTTTCTACCGGGCATTTTATCTGGATGGGAATCTCCGCTACCATGGTGGCTGCGGGACTTGCCCTTGCATACAAAAAACGGCCGGGACCGGACCGGATGCTGACAGTCTGCCTGGCGATCGGGCTGGTCAGCGAGGTCTTCAAGATCCTCTATGAGACGCAGTTCGTGCCGGTCGTTGTGCCGTCGGTATCGGCGGCGGGACTGGTTTACAAAGCAACCGGCGCCTTTGCGCCCTATTTGGAACTGGAGCATCTGCCGCTGGAACTGTGTTCGATACAGATCCTGCTCCTGTTATTCGCCAAACTCATGAAGGACGGCGTGTGGCGGAGGCGGCTGCTTGGATTCATGTATCCCACCTGTGTGCTGGGAGCCGGATTGGCAGTAGTGCTGAGCTCCATTGCACCGGAGTTTTCGACGGCGCAGGCGTTCCTGACATCACCCCGGGCCTGGCAGTTCTTCATTTATCACTCCATGTTGATCGTTCTGGGGGTGTATCTGGGGGTGAACCGGGAGACCGGGATCCGTTTCCGGCACCTGGGTTCCACCGTTTTTGGACTGTTCCTGCTGGACTTTGCTTCCTTCTATACCAACTCCATGTTTTCGGAGCCGGTCTACATCGGAAACCGTCTGCAGGGAGTGTCATATCACCTGAACTATTTTTCTTCCTATGACGATCCGTTGGGAATCTATATGACGACGAAAGAGCAGTGGCTGGTCTATTTGGCGATCCGCTTTGTGCTGGCGGCGGCTCTGGTCACACTGTGTTACCTGCCCCTGTATTACAGAGAAAAAAGGGAATCATAAACCAAGTGCCGACCCCGGGTTTTCGGGATCGGCACTCTTTTTTTATTCAAACTCTCTGGCCACCTGCTTCAGGAGCTTCCGAATCTTCAGGTGCTGGGGGCAGGCCTCTTCGCACCGGCCGCACTTGATGCAGTCCGATGCCCGTGGGACCGTTGCCGTCATGTTCCGGTAGTAATAACCGGTATTCCAGGTGTTGAACAGCTTCTGGGTGTTCAGCAGCGAGAAGAAATCCGGGATGGGCAGCCCGACGGGACAGGACCGCAGACAATAGCCGCAGGTGGTGCAGGGGATGAAGTCCATGCTTCGGAAAACCTCCACAACGCCTCGGATGGCTTCCGTTTCCATCTCGTTCAACGGATGGAAATTCTTCATATAACTGACGTTGTCCAGCATGTCCTTCATGGAGCTCATGCCGGAGAGGACCATGAAATGGTGTTCCGGAGTGGCGGCGAAACGAATGGCGTAGCTGGCGTTGCTGCCGGAACCGGCTTCCCGGAGGATCCGGTCGGCTTTCGCTGGGAGACGCACCAGGTTGCCCCCCTTGACGGGTTCCATTACCAGCACCGGTTTGCCGTGCTTTTCGCAGACTTCGCTGCATTTCCGGGCTTCCACCGCCGGGTCCTCATAGTCCGCATAATTGTACTGGATCTGGACCGCTTCGACCTCCGGGTGCTCTGTCAGGATCCGGTCCAGCAGGTAAGCCTGGTCATGGAAGGAGATGCCGAAGTGGCGGATCCTTCCTTCTTTTTTGAATTCGTAAGCGGTCTCGAACGCCTTGCAGTCCTGAAATTTTTTGTAGATGCGCATATCCATCGCATGCATCAGGTAAAAGTCGAAATAGTCCACGCCGCAGTCCCTCAGTTGTTTTTCAAAGAGGGGGCGGATATCCGACTGTTTGGAAAAGAATTCGCTCGAGAGCTTGTCGGTGAGAATGTAGGCGGAGCGGGGATGGCGGCTTGTAAGGCATTCCCTAATGGCCCATTCGCTCTTTCCGCCCATGTAGCCCCGGGCGGTGTCGAAATAATTGAAGCCCTGTTCCAGAAAATGATCCACCATTTTATTGACTTCTTCCGTATCGATCCGGCCTTTTTTCATGGGCAGGCGCATAAAGCCGAAGCCCAGTTTTTTCTTTACTTCCGGAAATGCCGTCATGGTTTTTCTCCTCCTTCATTGCTTTTCTGATGCTTCGATTATATCAAAAACCGAGTGCCTGAACAAGAAAAAGCGGGCACGTTCTTTGGAGGGGAGGACGGCGGGAAAAGCTGGGAAACGGTTGTAAGGTCTTCCCGCTCCGTGATATAATCGGGGCAGATATATTTATTGAGACAGCATTGGAAAAGAAGAGGGATATGAAAAGATTTTTATTGATTGTAATGATCGTTTCCCTGCTGGCCCTGCCGCTGGCAGCCTGCGGCGGGACATCCAAAGTCAAGGAAGCCTTTCAGGAAAGCCTGAGGGTTCTGTCCTTTGACGACGAAGCGGAAGCGGCGGAAGAGCAGTCTGCGCCGGCGGAACCGGAAGAGACGCCGGAACTGCAGACGGAATTCCCGGAGGAGAGCCTGCCGGGCGAGGACGCAGTCCTTGCGATGGGAGTGTATGTTCCCGTGGCGGCGGAAACCGCGGGCATCGTTCTGCCCGGGGATCTGCTGGGGGAAATGAGTTTTGAATTTCGGGAGAACGGCAAAGCGGTCATCCGGATCGAAGGACAGGCCTATGACGCGACCTATCGGATCAAGGGAAAAACGATTACAATCGTATCGGACGGCGAAGAGATGGTAGGCATGGTCGGTGAAGACATCCTGGTGTTCGATGATTTCGCGGACTCGGGAGTCAAGGTGACCCTGGCCAGAGAAGACACGGAAGCCGCGGAAAAGCGTTATACTTCGCAGGAAGCGCAGGCCATCGCGGGCTCCTGGAAATCCGTCAAAGTGACCGATCTGTGGGGCAATGAACAGACGGATATTCCGGCGGATTCCTGCACGGCTGTTTTTACGGAGGACGGCATGGCGACGATCCGCATCGGGGAGAAGACTTTCGGTCCCCAGGCTTTTCTGGATCTCAACGGGTTTTTCATGTTCGAGACCGATTTTGAGATTAAAACGGAATTGCCCATCACCTGGATCCACACGCCCTTCGGGCTGGAAATCGCTTATGTGTCGCTGACTGGCCAGTACTGTTTCACGATGGAACGGGTGGAAACGGAATCCATAGCGGGCAGCGCCAAAGGCAAAAAGACCGGCGGCAGCACGGAAGACTGAGGAAAGAGGCCGACAAAAGAAGTTGTCGGGACATACCGGACCATGGTATAATGAATAAATAGTTATTTCCTGTTGCAATGAAAGAAAGAAGGAGATACGTATGAAAAAGTTTCTGATGTTATTGATGATGATCTCCCTGATGGCCCTGCCGCTGGCAGCCTGTGGAGGCGGAAGCTCTTCCGGCGGCGACGGAGAGGCTGCGGAAGCGGATCCGCTTCTCGGTGTCTACAATTCCGTAGCCGGCGAAATGATGGGCGTGACCCTCACCGGGGACGATATCAGCGGATTCAGCGTTGAGCTGAAAGAAGGCGGGAAGGCTGTTCTGTCCGTGGAAGGGAGCAGTTCAAGCGGCACTTACACCATGGACGGGGAAAACATCACTCTCTCCGTCGAGGGGGAAGAACTGACCGGTACCGTTGCCAATGACGTCATGGTATTCGATGACTTCATGGGCATGGGCCTCAAACTGACGATGGCAAAAGAAGGTTCGGATGCGGCAAATGCAAATTACGCTTCCGAAGAGGAACAGGCCATTGTGGGAAGCTGGAAATCCACGGCAGTTACGGATGTGCTGGGGAATGACGTTTCCGGCGAGATCGCTGCAGATGCCTGCACGGCGGAATTCGGCGAGGACAAGACCGGCACCATCAAGGTCGGTGACCAGACCTACGGACCGTATCCTTTCGTCAGCATGAGCGGGATGTTCGTGTTCGATACCGAAGAAGAGGATGATCCGTCGATCCTGTGGTCGTATGACGATGACGGACTGGAAATCACCTATTCTCCCAACGGGGAAGGCTACACGTTCCATATGGAAAAACAGTAAAACACGGAACGAAGGCAGGGAGGTTCGCCTCCCTGTTTTTTTGAGAGGAAGACATGAAACAGAGTGTGTGGATGAAGCTGCTGGCCTGGGTGGTCAGCGGGGTAATGATGCTGTCGGCGGCGGTGCCGGCATTGGCCTGGAGCACAACGACTGAGAATGCGCTTTTTGGGATGGCCGCTTATCAGGCGCAGCAGGTGACGGAACCCATGGTTTCCCAATCCGGCGGGGAGTGGCTGATCATCGCTCTTGCCCGGAGCGGGGCCCCGGTGCCGGAAGGCTATTACGATAAATACTACCGGAATGTAGAAACGAAACTGAAAGAAAACGGCGGAGTATTATCCTCCACGAAGAATACAGAATACGCCCGGGTGATCCTGGCTTTGACGGCCATCGGAAAGGATCCCCGGAACGTGGCGGGCTATGACCTGACGAAGTCTCTGGCGGATTACGATAAAACCGTCCGGCAGGGGGTCAACGGGGCTATTTTTGCCCTGATCGCCCTGAACAGCGGCGGATATGACGACCCGGCGGAAGGGAAGTACCTGAGCTATATCCTCTCCGCTCAAAACAAGGACGGGGGCTTCGGGCTGGCTCCGGGCAGCGCATCCGGCGTGGACATCACTGCTATGGCTGTGCAGGCTTTGGCGCCTTACGCCGGGGAGAAGAAGACCGGCCAGGCCCTTGAAAAGGCACTGCGCTTCCTGGCAAATCAGCAGACAGGGGAAGGCGGCTACAGCGACGGCGGGCAGCTGAATGCAGAGAGTACCGCCCAGGTGATCATTGCCCTGCGTTCTTCGGAGAACGTTTGGGGCGACAGCCTGTTCCCGGCGGAAACGGAGGGGATGCTGGACTCCCTGATGGGCTTTGAATGGGCTTGCCAGGGCTTCAGCCATCTGAGGGAACCGCTGGATATGGATCCCATGGCCACGGAACAGGGGCTGCTGGCCCTGACTGCGGAATACCGGAGCCGGTGGAATATGACCCCTTTATATGAAATGACAGGCGGCTTCACGCCGGCTTTTACAGATACCGTGAAGGACCCGAACCGGGGGAAGATCTTCTCCATGGCGGAGAAGGGCATTATCAACGGCAAGGGCGGCGGGGTCTTTGACCCGGCGGCCACCATGACCCGGGCGGAATTTGCGACCATCGTGGTGCGGGGACTGGGCCTGCCGCAGCGTTCGGAAAGAATCTTTGACGACGTGGCGGAAGGCGACTGGTTCTACGGTTATGCGGCGGCGGCCTTCCGGGCTGGGATCGTCAAGGGCGTATCCGCCACCCGGTTCAACCCACAGGGGACGATCACCCGCCAGGAAGCCCTGACCATGGTGGCAAGGGCGGCACTACAGGCAAAAGCGGCGGAGCCGGTATCGGAGAAGGAAACGGAAGACGTTCTGGCTGCGCTGCCGGACGGCGGTCAGATCAGCGACTGGGCTCGGGATTCCGTGGCCCTGTGCCTGAAGACCGGCCTGACGGAAGCGAAGTCCGACGGGACCATCGTACCGTTGGAAACAGTCCGGCGCTCCGAAATCGCCGGGATCATTTACAACCT